>JAJSZT010000008.1 GCA_030272815.1 Deltaproteobacteria bacterium | reverse complement strand
CTTCCAACCACCTTGCTTTTGTCAGTGCCTGGCACTTGGGGCAGTGTCGATTCCGGCAGGAGTTGTAGGCATTCCTTTCGGCTCCACAGACGTCACATTTTTCAATCTGACCGCCAAGGCTTCAACGCTCATGTGGATTGACCCACTTAGAAAGAATAATGCTTTCCTTGAATTGGTGTGATCAAATCTTGAATAGTGAATAATAGCGGTACCTTATTTCCTATTCAAGACTTGCCCCAGTCAGGGCTTCATGCGGAAAATGGGTTAGAATAGTTGTCGGTTCACAACAAATCCGTATTTAACAGGATCATTCGGGTCCACTACGAACTGCTGAATTCCAGTGATGTAAGCTTCTCCAGTAACAACTGGATCCACCGCGATGAAATCACCCACTTGGACTTCTCTGACGAGTTTTCCCCTGAAGCGGGTTCCGATAATACTCTCGGTGGTAAATTCAATACCCAGCGGAAGTTCGCCTCTCCCATAAAGGGCGGCCATGGTGGCTGAGGTCCCTGTGACGCATGGACAACGATCCATCTGACCGTTTCCAAAGATCACCACGCTCTTTGAAAAGGGACTGAACGGTTCAGGTTTATCATAAATCTCGGTCAGTTCGACTGTGGTGATGTGTTGTTGCGTGGGATGATTTATCTTGAGCTTTTCATTGACAGCCTTTTTTACCATCATTCCCAATCGGATCAGTTTCGAAATATTGTCGGGATGAACCGAAACCCTCAAGTCCCTTGCCTGGATCACGGCGAAGAAATTCCCCCCGAATGACACATCCAGGGTGATTTTTCCAACATCGGGAAGATCGAGTTCTACATCCCTCGCATACAGGAAAGAGGAGACATTGGCCACGGACACCTCAACCACCTGGTTTCCCTCGACTCTGGCATAACTTTTGATCAATCCGGCGGGTGTATCGAATACAACAGTGGTTTCCGGTTCTGTCGCCGGAATCATGCCGATCTCAATGAGAGCCGTGGTGACACCAATAATTCCATGACCACACATATCGATATAACCCGCATTATCCATGAACAGAACGCCATACTGGCCTCGGTCTGTGGTTGGCGGCGTAATGACAATCCCGAACATATCACTGTGTCCTCTGGGTTCCTGCATGAGGAGAGTCCGAATATGGTCAAGGTGTTGCATCATGTAGCACTTCTTTTCAGCCATTGTGGCCCCTGGGATGGGCGGCAGACCGCTCAGAACGATCCGGGTGGGTTCTCCCGCTGTATGGGCGTCAATGGCTGAAATGATATGGGCAAACCTCGCCATGTGCTAATCCTCCCCTAATTTCCAAGCTCGCCAACCGGCGATTCTGAATCCAATGTACCTCCCAATTCAACTTTTCTGTATGAAAAGCTGTGATCATTACTCTTCCTAATAACCTTTCCTCATCTCACTGATTTCGGATAGATATAACCGGGACAAAAACTTAATATATTAAACGTGAGCTACGTATTCATATGGAAGTGAAACAATTCCTCCTGGAGTTTCTATTGATACCAAATTTTTTAACGAGTCTTTTACTATAGCTCTTTGCATTTCCTTATTGTTAGGCTCTCCCGCGTTTGCACCCATTGGAACCAAGGGAGCAACTGCTCTTGGAGCACCACTTTGTCTTACTACCAGAGGAAGAGCTGCTATTATTATTGTGGGTATTCCGGCTTCCTCGATCGCTCTCTGCACTATGACCGCAGAGCGGTGGCAAGTACCTCACCCAGCAGTCATTAAAACCGCATCAACATTTTGTTCTACCAATTCCCCAGCAATTTCAGGACCTGTAATTTCTGTAAAAGCTGCTATATTCCCACCACCACCCATGAATCCAATATGAGTTGATGCAACACCTTTTATGAATCCCTCTTTTGCTAATTCTTTTATTCTATCTATGGGAAACATACAGTTAATGTCCTTGTTCACATCAGTATTGTCATATCCCCCATGTGATACCATCAAGTCATCACTCTTGGCGTCTCCGGGAATTCTTCTATAACTGCTATCCCCAGCTAACCTGAACGTTTTGTCTGATTTCAAATGAACACCACCAGCTGTTACTAAAGCTACCACCATTTCATTTAAGGATTTACTTACACGAGTCCAGAATACTGGCGGAACAGTAGGGATGAATATTTCAGACTGCAACCCTCTTACAACCGTAAAACTCATGTTTTTAGCTCCTTTTCAACTAACTATAGACTTTCAGATAATTAATTTCACAAGGCCAGAAGGAGAAAGGCGTATTAGTTATACGTCGACGACTGATAACGCAGTGAAATTATTTATCTGAAACTCTATATGCGTCTTGGAACTTATGCAACCAATTAAAAGAAGGGGTCTTTTTAAGGAGTTCTCATTGTACGGACGCATTCACACGTTTCCCTTCTTCTTGGCAGAGAAGTTTCATTTGGTGCCAATTCTATTTTTCTTCCCGTAGCTTCTTCTATCACTTTTATGTTGTTTAGTTTAACATTTGGATTCCATTTTGTTTCAGCCTCTTTAATTTTCTCTCCATGAATTTTAGCCTTTAGCATAGCCACAGCTCTTATTGCGTCTTCAGGGACAAGGCAGTTATTTTCGAGTATCCCATCTTCGATACCTTCAGCAGATTTGTTAAGTTCAATCATTGCATCCATATATTTGTTGCCAACAATCAACTGTCCTTGAACACCCGAATATGTCATTCCAACTACTGGAATCCCCCTCTTGCCAATCTGCTCAATATGACTAGCAAAGTCAATATGATTATTACCAAATCCTTCTGTGGCTATGATAGCGCCATCAAGGTCCATGGCCTCTATGGTCATACCTAATATTTTGGATACATAAAACTTTTCGGAATTAACCTGTGGCGAACCGACTAATATAACTGCACACAGGTCTAATTCTTCATCACCCATGATGTTGATAACTAATGGTTCTCTCCAGTAATGTCTTGATGTTTCTTTAGATGCAGGTCCAACACAAGTTAAAGCATGTATACATCCATCTAATACTTGAAGGGGCGAGACTACTATCGGAACGTTGCCGAGATCAACGGTGGATTTTGCGCCTACTATACCAACTGGCTCAATGGGCATGATAAGGTTTTCATGCATTGCTCCTTGACCCATTATTTCTTTGATTATAGCTACCTTTTTCTTACCAGGATGTCGTGTTTGAAGAAACTCTTCCGTATTCACAAGCAGATTTTCATCAAGTTTTTTGAGTGCTTCTCTTATTTCTTGAGTGATCATATCAGTTGCTCTATGAGCAGACATGGGTCCCGGTCTCTCCATATTTGTATGAGCTTTGATTGTAACGTTTGTTTTAATAAGCAACTCACCCTTTTCCGGGGAACCTGGTCTTCCCCACATAATATTACTATCCATTGTACCTTCGGAAGAACCGAATTCCCCAATTTGAACTCCAAGCTCATCGGTCCCTGTCACTATCATAAGAACACTGTCTAATACCCTGGTTATACCATCACCTATTTCACCTTGTTCCTTAACAGCTATAGGCTGAACATCTATTATTGTTTCACTATATTCACTATATCTATCAGGAGTTATAATATCTAGTTTCATGTCTGCAACTAGATCCTCACTTTCAATGGCATCTTTGCAAAGATCTTGTCTTATATAAAGCGTAGTACCTTTTATTTCAGTTTCTGCGCCCATTTCAACTTTTTCTATTTTGAAATATTTTCTAACCAACCTTCTTATGACTTTTTCTTTATGAGACTGTTCTGCGCCCCTAACTGTCGATGCCGTGGGATAAACATCTTTTGAAGAAGGAGTTGGCGCAATAGTAACTCTCGTAATTGCCTCTGCAATTGCTGTTTGTTTTCTAACTCCAAAAGATTTTTCGGAAACCACCATTTTTCTTCCCTGTTGTTTATTATAGATTTGTTCAATTTTTCTAAGGAGGAATTGACTGTCCGGGACGTCCCGCATTCCCTATTCTAATACAGTGATGGCCTCGGCCACTTTCTCCGGAACATCTTCTTTGGACAAAAAACCCAGCTCAACCGCTCTACAGACGAGGAAATCATCCTCCATTGAAAAATAGGTTTTCCATAAATCGCGGGACGTTTTTTGATGAAAACGGTGAATTTGATCATTCAGCTCAAAACAGTCGATTTCTTGCCGGCGCCATTGGGTAAAGTGGGTGTCCAACGTTTCCAGCGCCCTGCTCAATTCGCGCTTATGCGCAAGACCGACCAGACCCCGCAGCTTTTTACGAATTGTTTTAGCATACTGATGTGTCATATTTTATAACCATTTCAATATATTTTAGAAATTTATAATTCAAAATTCAAGATTTTGACCCAGCCCTGATATTTTTGTGAAAATCCCAAGTTAAACTTTGAATTTTCACATATTATTAGGCGGGCTGATTCTGATAGAGTTCCTGAGTAGCTGGGAAAAACAGTGATTTCAGCTCAGTTTGATCTTTCAATAGATTAAAAATATGGACATTTTTTACCTGAAACCGTTGATCACCATTATACAAGACTGCACCATCAGCCCGACAGTTGGATGTCAAACTGCGAAATCGCTCAATTCCCTTGAGAAAACTCTTGGAAAAGGTGACGGATGATTTGATCTCCACAGGAAAAAGCTTCCCCTGTTCACGAATGAGCAGGTCCACTTCACCGCCATGAGTATCCCGAAAAAAATAAAGGTCTGGCCGCCTTCCCTGGTTAAGCCTGTATTTCATTATCTCAAGTATAATCAGATTTTCATACAGCCCGCCGCGTAAAGGATCCCGGGCGGCTTGTTCGGCTGTCCTGATGCCCAATAGAAAAGCTGCTAGGCCGGTATCGGTAAAATAGAGTTTGGGAGATTTAACGACCCGTTTCCTGATATTTTAAAAAAATGGCGGTAACTCAAAAACAACATATGATGCTTTCAGTACACTAATCCAGTTCTTTATAGTCGTTGCAGAAACTCCAGTATCATTGGAAAGCGAAGTATAATTGATTACCTGGCCAATCCGCCCTGCCAGGAGAGTTAGAAAATGCTGAAAGCGATTCAAATCCTTAAGGTTTATCAAGGCTCTGACGTCGCGTTCTACATAGGTTTGCAAGTAACCGTTGAAAAAACGTTCCGGCTTCAGGTTTTTTTCATGCAGCCTGGGGAAAGCGCCTTTGACTATCAAGTTATACGCATCCCATTCAGTTTGAAATTGTTGAAGTTCTTCAAGGGAAAACGGCAACAGGGTAAGTAATGCCATACGGCCGGCCAGGGATTGGCTTATCGCTTTGTGCAGATCCGGCTGATGGCTGCCGGTCAGGATAAACATGCCGGGTTGCTGGGCTTTATCCACGATACCCTGGATATATGAAAGCAAGGCAGGGAGGCGCTGAATTTCATCAAGAACAGCGCCTTCCTTCATTTGACCAAGAAATCCCCTGGGATCCATATCTGCTGCTTGACGGGTGTCAGGATCCTCAAGTAAGTAGTATGGCTTATCCGGAAAGTTTTCCCGGACCAAAACTGTTTTCCCGGACTGACGAGGGCCAAACACGGTAACAACTGGATACTCGGTACAGCAGTCAAGCAGTTCTTCTGAAATAGCACGTTTAATCATAATATAAACATATTTTATTTTAGTGATAATCTCAAGTTATACTTTGGATTTTCACAAAATAACCCAACCTCGCAACATTACGCCCCCCTGTTTCCCCTATGCAAGACCGGCCAGCTCCAGCAGCTTTTTACGAATTGTTTTTGCGTACTGATGTGTCATATTTTATAATCATTTCAATATATTTTAGAAATTTATAATTCACAATTCAAGATTTGACACCCGTATCAATTCAAGATTTGACACCCGTATGGGTCTGTATATTGCCGGGGAGGGACTAAACTATTACGGCACCATTTATATTGATAGGTGAAGTGAATAGAGGATGTGCAACTGATCACTGTGAACCATTAACGAAATACCGAAGGGGATTTAAAGTTAGAAAGAAATTTCTTTAGCTTTTTAAAAGCGGCCCCACCGTCTTTCTTCCAGCCAAGCTGTTTTGCGTACGACTGATGAGGTTTGAAAGGACGAATATACTCGGAAAGAGGGCTTCCCAAAATTTTTACCTTTTTCATATCTCCTTCTCCCATGCCGTCCATTTTACAGAAATAGATATGGCCGATATCTTCGGGAGAAAACCCCATCAGGGTAGCGGCCACTGAATCTGTAGCAACAAAATCAGCACCAGCTATGGCGATACCCCAATCGACTTTATCACCATGGACAGGTCCATCCCCTTCCATCGCTTCAAATCCATCCAGAATAGAAAGATGTGGAGGAATTATTTTCCCAAGTTGGTAGAGAAAAAGATTTATATTTAGATAGCCCTGATGCATCCTGGCCTTGTCGCTTCCGCCCAACCTGCTTAAACCAAAGCTACTCAAGCCCTGCAGAGAAAAGAAGGGCTTGAGCCGAGCAGGAACCATCTTGGGCACACGATCTGTTAGAGGGCCAATAAAACGGAGGGGACTCCCTCCGGTGTCTCGGATAAGGCTACCGATAGCCATATTTTTAAGGGAAAGAGTCGCTATTGTAGTATCATGGGTCTTGGGTATGGTAAGCGATATTCGACAGTTACTTGACAGAACAGTTTTTGAAATGCGAAAGGGTTGAGGGTTTAGATTCCGGTCATAGAGAGCTATGACCTTAAATTCATCTTTATTTAGATCCTTAAATTCAATGTTTGAATATCTCTTAGAGAGCTTTAAAAAGCCAAAATGGCGATACCCTTCAAATGTATCAGAGGTAGCAGCCCCTTCAGCGATTATGATCTTTTTATCTGTTCTTTCGCGGATAAAATCAATAACAGCCCGCAGGGCGTCAACATGTGTTGCTGCCAATTGTACCTTAGTGGAGACAAAATTGGGCTTGATCAGAATATTATTCCCAAAAGAGAGCTCATCTGATAAAAAGGAGAGTGCCCGAAAGATATTTTGATACCGGTCACTTCCTTTAACAATGGCTACCGTACTGGTTGTTTCCATAAATGAGTTCCCAGATTTTGTTTAAATTAGATTAGGACGCAGATTTTCGTCAACGCTGACAATTACCTGGCCGACCCCCCAGGTAATTATCGTCATGCCCTTCGGGCAGATAATGATTCTTTCGGGGAACAGTAGGGGTCGGGATAGAATTGCGGCGCGCGCAGCCTACAGGCAGAGAGTTTCCGACACGCACCCTTTCGGTATGTGCGGCGGGTTCATAGTTCCACCATAGCTCACGTTTTCGCAAGCCCCCCGTTTCATCCCGGACAGTCGGATTTCCCGAGTCCGGTTGGCGACCCTGGCTTTCCCCGTTGGGCCTTCTCACTACCACCGAAACTTAAACGCTGACTCGTATACATCCCTTGCAATAATGGTTTGCCCATCGGCTCGACACATCACGGCGGTAACCAGCTTTACTCGGCCCAGAGTCCGAAGCTGTGCCGCTTTAGTGCCCGCCAAGTGCCGAGAGCCCCTTTGCCCACAACAGGTGTTACCTCTTGCGGCGTGACATCTCGTGTCACATCGGAAGGCATTACCCCTCCTTCATAGCTCATACAGGCTCATGCGCCAGACCAAATCCCTCCCGCTGACTTCGGTCGTCCCTATTTCAGCGAGTCTTTGCAGGTTGTCATCAGTCTCTGCTGGGAGATGGCCTTTCCCGACATTATCTCTGCAATATCTCTGCAATCCTTGCGCAGGTGCTTGGACCCCCTACCCCGCAGTGTCCTCCTGGTGCATTTGCTCGCTTCTACCCAAGAGACAACGGCCTCACCTCAGACGTCACAAGTTCGGCACACTGAACTACCCCTGCAATGCAACTTCAACAGAGTATTCTATTTCGAGGCTGCAGTCATTCGCTAATGTTCAGGCTCCCACGCTCGATAGACCCCCAGGTTGCACCCACCGCTGAAGCTCAAAGTCTTCAGGGCAGCCAGGCCGTTTACACCAAGCATAGCTCGGTTGGTTACCTGCCCCGAGATGTGGCATCACTATGTGTCCGATACGAGCAACTGACATGGCTGGACTTTCACCAACTGGATTGCAGCCTTGTCGGCCGCTCCGACGTCCGTGAAATATTAACTTTCTCGTTCCCCATGCTCCCTGTCAACTATAATGTCAAAATGCCACGGACGTCCCCAACCTTCTCCCCAAAAGGATGGCCTCGGCCACTTTCTCCGGAACATCTTCTTTGGACAAAAAACCCAGCTTAACCGCTCTGCAGACGAGAAAATCGTCTTCCATGGAAGAATAGGTTTCCCATAGCTCGCGGGATGTTTTTTGATGAAAGCTGTGAATTCGCTCATTCAGCTCGGAACAGTCGATTTCCTGCCGACGCCATCGGATAAAGTGGCTGTCCAACATTTCCAGGGCCCTGCTCAATTCGCGCTCATGCGCAAGACCGGCCAGCTCTCGCAGCTTTTTACGAATTGTTTTTGCATACTGAAGTGTCATATTTTATAATCATTTCAATATATTTTAGAAATTTATATTTTTATGGATGTTACCTACTTCAATAGCATCTGTTTCCAACTAATGCGCTGATCAAGACGCGACACCAAATCACTTCGCTCATTTGCTCTTCTGTTCAACCAGTTCTTTGACTATTCGTCCGTTCTTGTACACTACCAGAGGCGTGCCTGTCTGGCGGGCGACTTCCCGTGCTCGAAGCGCTGCCCGGAGCAGCGCAGCTTCCACTTTTTCCAGATCGGCGTCTGTTACTTTTTGTTTTTCTTCGGTCATGCTTTGCCTCCTTGTTCAAGCATGTCAGACGCTTCCCCTGAATTATCATAAAGTGTCCACGCATCAACCAAACCTTTGTAGATTTCATTAAAATTGCGTATACCAGCCTCAAATCTCCTTCTGATGATCGCTTCCAGTACATCGTGACCACCTTGTGCTACCCGTGTGGCCACGCGTTCGATCGCCATTTCTACATTGGAAAGGCTTAAGAATATCAGCCGCTGCAGTAAGAGGTCGCGGGCTTGTTTGAGTTTTTCCATAAATAAACCGAGAAGTAACGCTCTTGTCTGTCTCAGGATGATCAAAATCAATTATGGCAACGGTCTTTTCTTTTCCACCATGCAAGGCAGGATCTCCTTCTACTTCAACCCCCTGCACGATGAGATCAAAGGCTTTCTTATTTGCTTCCATCAGTTTCGGCGCGCTGATTCGCTCTAAGGCGCTGACCACCTGATTGACACGGTCATCGTCAAGCCAGGGATTTCCGTTGTCATCAAGATTGATTCTTTTAACCGCTTTACGCAATCTATCAGCCAGCAAGACATCGCGGAAACTCTCCCGTTCGGTGAGATACGGCACATCAATATCACCCTCAATATGGTCCCAGCCCATTCCTTTTAACTGTTCAATAAAAGGGAGCTCCACATATGTCTTTTCGTCAGGTGTTTGTGCCATGCGCCTTATTACCCTCTTTATTACCCCTTTTTAAGGGTATTACCCCTTTTTTCGCCAGACAGCCCCGGGACCACGGCCCAGGCATTCTACGGAACCTGCCTTTTGTAAATTCCTTAGCACTTTTCGCACCATATCCCGGCTGACCCCCATGCACGCGTGTTCAAGTTCATACAGCGTGAATCTTCCGGAAAATGCCTCAACCGCTGCCTCAACCTGCTCTGTTTTGGCTCCGCGTGGACTTTTCAGGTGATCGACGCGATCTTCAAATTCACGATAAGCGTTTTTGAGAATGTAGAGAAGGTAATTGATGAATGGCCATGGATCGTGCTTGCCTTCATGCCAGCCCTGCGAGCTTTGCTCAAGCGTTTCATAATAACGTTCTTTGTTTTGTTCAATCAGCCGTTCCATGCTTATATAGCGGCCGACTTCAAGTTCTGAATGGTAACAGGTCAGCAGCAAAAGAAGCCGTGAGACTCGGCCATTGCCATCGCGGAAGGGATGAATGCACAAGAAATCGAGATTTAAGGCAGCCAGCAGGATAAAAGGGTGAGCCCATCGTTCTTGAAGTCCACGAGACCAGAGTTCAATCATTTCGCTCATAGCCTGAGGCGTTTGATCTGCGGGAACAGTTTCAAAACGCACCCGCCGGCGGCCATCAGGATATTTCTGGATGATGTCAATGTTCTTTTCCTTATACTTGCCGGCATCCCATATTTGTCCTCGCGAAAGTTTATGAAATTTCAGGATAGTTTCCTCTGAAACGGGAATTTCTCCAGCCTTTTCATGGATGAGCCGCAAAGCGTCACGGTAGCCTCGAACCTCCTCTTCATCCCTGTCCTTCAAAAGCGGTTTTCCCAAAATAAGGGTATTAATCCGGGACTGGTCAACATTTATACCTTCAATGCGGTTCGAAGAAATAGCGCTCTCAATCAAGGCATGCTCGCGAAGAATCCTGAGCTTTTGAGGCGATTGATAAGTGAACAATTCCTGCTTGCCCTGTGCTTTACTCAAATCGGCCAGATACCAACTGGTAATGGTGGGAATTGTGGATGGTTCCGCAGAAAATTGTCGCAATGTCATCATAATGGTTTCTTTCCGTTTGTTTACTTCCTCCGCCAATTCAGATTTCTTCTTTCCGTCACCGTTAAAGAAACGCCTTTAAAAAATTTGATCATCTTTTTAAGACCTCGTTTCCTGTTTCGGTAGTTACATAGCGTTGTTTACTGCTCGTTGGTTTTTCAGGAATGGTCATAGCAAGTAACCCTTGTTGGAGAAGAGGTTTTAGATAGAGGGCGGCCATGCAACACTTCATGGATATTGCTAGGTAGACTCATATTTTACAATTTGTACATTTTGTGAATAGTGTAGACGACCCCTTATGTCTTTCTAATTGCGCCAGAACAATAATATTGAATCAATTAAACGGAGCAATAAAAATTAATCATCACAGTTAGTTACGAACTAATATTGCACTAATATTGCACAGATTTATTGCCATAGAGTACAATATCATTCTTGGTGCCAGGGCAGGCAGGGCGGGCACTCAACTAATCAATTACTCGACCACTCGACCAATTGCAGAGCTAAGTTCGATCTCATATTGCACCCGTGATTTGACTCCTGAGTTTATGACATCAATTTCACAAATCACTTCACACGGATAAAAACTCCCGTGCAAAATGTGTAACAACCTCCGCCCAATCCCACCCAAAAATGCCAACATTCCATGAATATCTCGGATTTCACGCTAACATGAGTCAAGAGCAGACCTGACCCCCTGTCTCAAGCCTGCTTCCCTCAAAGACAGAAGGGCAAAGCCCGACGTAATGGCTTCTCACCCATTCCGTACCTTCCTCTTAAAGACACATACAGCACCCGACAGATAAGCTTTTGTTTGACTCCCATGTCACTTTTTTCAAGTAAAACAAGTTCTTGAATTCTTCCCTCTACAATGGGCGCAATGACTCTTCCTCCTGCTGTGAGCTGTTCTATCAAAGGAGGAGGAATCTTGTCACACGCCGCTGTGACAGAGATTCTATCATAGGGTGACATCTCTAGATATCCAATCCCGCCATCCCCTTTTATGAGGACAATGTCATCATAACCTGCGTTTTCGAGATTTTTCCGCCCAAACTCAAAGGTCAGTGGGTCGATTTCAATGCATACAACCAGACCATCTGAGCCAACAATTTCTCTGGCAAGCGCCGTGCCATAACCGGATCCAAGACCAATCTCGAGGAACTTATGGCCTTTATCCAGACCCAGGGGCTCATAAAAAAGGGGATAGCTATGGGGACATGATATGGTCGCCTCCGCGCCTGGAAGCGGGAGAGGGACTTCACGATAGGCGTAGTCCTTGTAATCAACTGGTATGAAGTCTTCCCTCCGAACCTTTAACATAGCGTCTCTTATACGCTCAGATCTGAGATATCCATCCCTGATGAGGCACCTCACCTTCTTTTCTCTTTCCTTCCTTAATTCTGCGCTACTTTTGATAGGCGTTTTTGGTGGTGGTACGACCCAGCCTCGCATTTTTTCATGGACCCTTCATGTCATCAAAGGCAATTTGAGTTCCCGCTGGGCTTCCGCGCCAGATCACCGGGCTGCCCTGGCAACTCAGAGTGCAGAATGGACATCCGCTTCCTGCCCATCGAGATGAATCTTTATTTTCCCTACCTGAACCGTCCTGACCATCTCCCCGTCCTTAGAACTTAAGGGGGCAAGAATGTGAGAGATCGCCTCTGCCGCGGCTTTCCAACCGGGAAAAATACTAATAGTTTTCATACGTTAATCTCATTTACAACGGCTAAGCCAGCATGTCAAGCTGACAAGTCCTGATTTTTCTTACCGATCCCTCATACCATGTTTGACCACCGGGCGTGAATCCTGTATTTTGTTCATATGTCATCTTTACAGGAACTTGGAGGCTCGACCGATTCGAGGATTAAAGAGGCCCTTCTTTACAAGAAGCTGGCGGAGGGAAAGGTGAGATGCGGTACCTGCGAGAGGTTTTGTGAGATACCTCCGGATAGATTCGGATTCTGCAAAACGAGAAGGAATATAGGTGGTAGACTTCACACCGTGGTTTACGGAGATATATCTTCTCTTAGTGTGAATCCTATCGAGAAGAAACCTTTTTTCCATTTTTATCCTGGAAGCCAAGCACTAACCGTGGGAACCTGGTCATGTAACTTCACATGCCCATGGTGTCAGAACTGGGAGCTGAGCAAATCATGTCCTGACGCAAAGAGAGGCACCTATACCAGCCCTTCGGAATTTGTGAAGCTGATGAAACGATATGACTGCCAGGGAAGCAGCATCTCCTTTAATGAGCCGACCCTTCTTCTGGAATATGCCCTGGATGTCTTCGATCTGGCAAGAGATGTGGGCTATTACAATACCTACGTCACGAACGGTTATATGAGTGAAGGGGCCTTGAAGCTGTTGGCCGAACATGGCCTTAACGCCATGAACATAGATGTCAAAGGGGACAAAAGGGCCGTTCAGAGGTATTGTGGTGCCGATGTCGACAAGGTCTGGAGAAATGCGGTGCAGGCTAAAAGATGGGGTGTTCACATAGAGATGACGACCTTAGTCATTCCCGGCGTAAATGATAATCATGCCTGTTTGAGAGGTACAGCAAAAAGGATCAAGAATGAACTCGGCAAGGATACGCCATGGCATCTATCGGCCTATTATCCGGCATACCGATTTGAGTCGCCGCCAACCCCTGTAACTACCCTGGAACAAGGAAGGGATATTGGGGTAGCCGAGGGCTTAAGCTATGTCTATGTGGGCAATGTCCCCGGACACCCATATGAGAATACATACTGCCCCCATTGCAAAACGCTCTTGATTGAGCGATATGTCTTTGACTTAAGGGCATACCACATAACTGCTCAGAAGAGCTGTCCCAACTGCCAGAAAGTCATTCCCATTGTGGGCAACTACATCAAAGGATAGCTGGCCCTACAAAGTCTTCTGCCAGCGTCTCATCGGCTTTCTTCTCCCAGGTATCCACATTCTCTAAGATATGTGCGAATCTCGCTGTCCACCTTCTTCTCTAAAGATCGTTGTAACCTGGAAAGAGAAAGGGGACGTTATGTTGTCAGTTTTGCAGGTTTCAGTTTGAGGTTCCATGGGTCCGCTACAACGCTCAATTCCTCGGGCTGTGATGTGACGTAAGAACCCAGGTGCCCGCCCACCTCGCCTGAGCTCGCGATGGCGGGGAGACCTCTATCTTCGGTTTCTTGCCATCACTTGCCATCATGAACCGGCTCTAAAAGGATTACTTAGAAACTGTAAAACTAAGGGGCGTCCCCAACTTCACGTCCATTCTTGTGATCTAAAATATCAATTTCTATGCGTAAATGTAAACGTTCTATAAGCCCCGCTTTGGTTCGTTCAATACTCGAGAAGGCTCGTGTGCCAACCACTTTTCGGGGCTTTTTGTCGGAAACCCCCAAGATTATTTTCCTTCCACTCTCATTGGCGAGTGCCGCACAGTATCGAACCAACTTCTCAAAGTCGAAATGCTTCTTTGCTTCCTTGAACTCCAGGTGCTCATCTTCTGAAGATTTCATCCAAGTAGATAGCTGTTCCAGTGCCATGCTCATTATGTTGATATCTTTCTCATAGAAATTTTGGATATTATCTCTCAAACAATTCGCTCCGCAGTGCGGAGAGGTTTTCCACAGTTGGCAATTTGTCACGCGCCGGCCGACCTTTCTCTAAAAGCCTCAATTCTGCATGCACTGCGTGCAAAATTGGAAAAGCTTTTAAAAATTCGTTCATGTTTTTAAGGCCTCTTTCCCTGTTTCGGTAGTTACATAGCGTTGTTTACTGCTCGTTGGTTTTTCAGGAATGGTCATAGCAAGTAACCCTTGTTGGAGAAGAGGTTTTAGATAGTTTGTCTGGAAAGTTTTCCAGTGTTTAAGACCAATCAATTCCATAATTTCTGAGGACTTGCGCGGCTCCTGGCAAAAGTTCAAGACTTGTGCGGTGACTTGTGCGGTGACTTGGTCCCAACTTGGTACTGGCTTGGTCCCGACTTGTGCGGTCTCTTTCGAAACTGCAAGGGGATGAGCAAGAAAATAACTCACAAAGTATGTTCGATTATCATCAGTCTTAAAACGAGGAGCCGGAGAGCCGTTGTCATCGGAAATACTAAGGAAGATATAGCCGCCGCCCAGGTTGTGGAAGTCATTGGCAAAAGCGCACATGGTGTGCAAAACGGCCTCAGGATTCCAGCCACGTTTAAACTCAAGCCGCTCCCACTCCACAGGGAAGCCCTGCAGTACTTTATGTATATTGACAGGGAGACTCATATTTTACGGTTCCTTCCTGTTGCCCTGTGCTTTACTCAAATCGACCAGATACCAACTGATTCCATCTCGAAAGCCCTTTGAAAATGCCTGACCGAAAATCTGTTTCTTTTGTTACAGATAATCTCAAGCATTTCCCAACATATATAACACGCCACTATCAGCCAATCCTCTGCTCGAACGGGTTACTTATTTTTCAATGGCTATTCCCGTGGGTTTCCTTCCTGTCGATATAAACTTATAAACTGAGCTACATTCCCTAATCCCTTATAAAGAGTCAAACGTAGACTTGACCTTTTGCTTAGTATTTATGCGGGGCGCCATACCAAGGGGTATGGCCGTAGAGATCCTGAACATGAGCGAACGCAATGCACGCCGAATCGTCAGCGCGCTGATCGAGGACGGTCTTTTGCAGTCACAAAGCCACCGTGCGCCGTTAACGATCGGGCTGCCAATTGGTGTTCTTCCCTATTACTTTCCGGATCTTTACGACCCTTCGGTAATTGGTGAGGAGTATATCATCTAACTTGAGCGATTGTCGAGTTTGCCGGAGATGCAAGGCGCAGGGAACGCAGCTATACTGTACTACCGCAAGACCAGCCAGCTCCCGCAGCTTTTTACGAATTGTTTTTGCATACTGAAGTGTCATATTTTATAATCATTTCAATATATTTTAGAAATTTATAATTCACAATTCAAGCTTTTGACACCAAATTCCACCAAATTCCACCTTTTCGATACCTGTTGATTAAAGCTGCTTTTTGGATATCGCATAGACATTACTCACATAACCATCATGTTAGATACTTAATTTCTTTCTTATTACAAATCCATCGCAGTTACTACATAAAGAAGCGGTAATCGTATATCTCGTTCACAATATCCGGTGTCTGTTTTACAACATCAGCAAAGACCTGCGAATACACGAGTGTGACAGGAAGTGTCTTGTAAAGTGTATTGTTGTTCCAATCTACTTTCGTCAGAGCGAGGATACTTGAACAGGTATCGTGCCATCCTCCAGCACCGGAAAAACGGCGCAACATTATGGGGCCGGGAAGCGGTTTGAGCGCGGCTTCCTTAAAAACAGGCTGATTTGGCCGCTGCGGATTGACCCCTGTCACGCTGCCTTGCGTCCATAGAAGGCATTCCGAACCGGTCAATGGTTGATATAGACCGCGATCTACCGGATAGGAAGCAGGTTCTGGTTTTAGATCTACTCTTCGCGGACCATCAACTTTCAGTCCGTACCAGTTTGTACTCCTTATAAACTGGATAAGCTCAATTTCAGTTTTTCCGCCAAAAGCATCGAACGCTCCCTGTACTTCCTCTTCAGTAAAATGTGTTGTCTTGTGGACATAAATCTTGCGTGGCATACGTCCATTATGACCATTCTGATACAGTTGTAGACTCTTGGACAGAACCGACTGCATTTCCTGATAGCTGAGATAAGGATTACCTTTGTGGTCTGTCGTAAATTCACGCGTATCGTAAGCAACAAATTCAAAACCAGTGCCGTCTGGATCAAATACTTGGCTGCAACAGGTAGTGTAATCATGTCCACCCGCATGCTTCTTGATGGCGTAGCTAAGGCCAATATAAGCTTCATCCTTGTCCCAATCAGCAAGTTTCCATGGTATTCCACCGGCCTTCGCATAAAGGGCAACACTGATACCCCACATCACATTGGCTCGACAGCTTCGCGTAAATGCTGTGTCGTTGACTATCTGGATTGGTAGATCAAGCGGTGCGGCTTTTGCCTTGATCCGGTCATGCAGATTAAAGCCTTCATACTCGAAGCACGCTTTCCAGTTTGGAGACAGATAAATGATAAGAACGTCAAATGCATGCTTTTGCCTGAACAAGCCAGTCATGGATTGAAGAACTTTTTCCACGAGGGCAACCCCGTTTCCAGAGACTGCAAGAGCTTCACACTCTTCAAGCATGGCGCATTTCAGAGCTTCCGACGGTGCAACCAACGGAACACGGAATACCTTCTCAAACCCAGTGTACTGAACATAATAATTGGGAGCTTCTTTCGGTGCGACTGGATTACCAAGTTCTGACACAATGGCATCCAATTTGCCCATGTGTTCCGCCGGTGCGAGATAGGCCAGCCTAACCTGTCCGGGAAAACCAAAACCAGCGCTATACGGGCCGTGCTGCGAAAGCCCACGAAGGGGATGTATATCAGTACTGTTTGCCTGAAATAGAAGACGAGGTTCCGGCAAGATGGAGTGTGCAGGAAGGCTTGAAGAATCAGCGACCATAACCACCTCCACGGCTGTAAGCTGTACGAGTTCCAACCTCGAAATTAGCGCTATATTCTGCATCTGGAAAGCAGGACACCTTAATTGCACTCCCTGACCCAACCTCGCCGAGTAGGATTTCAATCCATGCATCTAAAAGGTGATACGACTTAGGGTTATACCGATACAAACGGCGTTTACGCAAGAAGGCCCTTGCTTCTTGACGTTTCGCAAGCGGCGTAATCCATATATCTGGCCTAAGCATGACCCAAAGTCGACCGTCGCGTTCTTCAAGCCGAATCGACACAGACTCTGCCCAGGTAACATCCTTTAGTCCTGGTACGTTTCCTGTAATATAGCCAGGCTTGCCATTGTAGTTCAGTACATTTCGCAAACCGGAAAACAATGGATTATTTGCGGCATGGTGCTGCACAACTGTATGGTATGTTCTATATTTGCGCCGCCGGAAAAGCGGCTTGCCATGGCAAAGCGCTGTCGCAAGTGCCTCCTCGAAAAAGGACTTCATAAAAGTGGATGCCAATGCGCTTTGTGCGCCATCCTCAAAATCTAAGGGCACAATCGATTTAATTTCGTCAGCGGGAAACAACTTAACGACCTCATCCCTATCTCCCCAAAAAAGGATTTTGTCAGTATAGGTCAGAACTGCATTTGGTGATTTTTCAATGATCTTTTCCTTAAAATCACCAAATGTGATGGTTCCATCCAAATCCACCATGCCACAGCGGACTGGAAGAGTAAGTATGGGCAAGGCGTTGGTGCGCAGGATCGGAAACTGCTTTCCAGGTACAGGAAGTGGAATAGAAACACTTTCAACGTGAGCTGTTCTCACCTTGCCATCCAACGTTTGGGGCTTACCTTCTACTTGCCGCCATATCTTAGAGAGCATTTCGTCAAAGGTTCCGGTTTCAACCAGATGAGCCCGCACGCGTTTTTCCTTGGCATACGCGATAAGTTTCCACACATTCTCTTCTGCCCCGGATATTCTTGGAACCGTCCAGAATAGCCCATGCGGAAACGCATTGTTCTGATCGAGTGCATTGCGAAACATGGACATTACATTCCCATCACGCCCGCTATAGCCGGATACGACGAGCCCGTATCTTATAGAGGCTGCCAGAAAACATTTATGAATCTCGCTGTCATTGTTGCGCAAATCTTCCGTAAGATTCTTTATACTTTGATAGCGGAAGTCACCGTGGACCTTGGCGTAAAGCGGAAAACGCTCCGCATTTAGTGCATCTAAAGCCGCGTAAGAGCCTTCCAAATGGAAGGTGGACAGGTTCTTGCCAGCGACCTCTGCAAAAGCCGTTTCGATGACCTCGTCAAAGTTTGTCGTGAAGACAATCCTCGCCTGCCCCATCTCCATCAAGGCTGCCAACACGCGATGTCCTATATTCAGGGAAACCTTTTCGTTGGCAAGAGCTTCATGGATATATTTTTGTTGAGCTTTATCGTCATTGCCGAAGGTCAAATCAAAATAGAAGGAATATTCTTCCGGACTCCAGAGAGCCGGGAACCCCTTACTATCCATGTATGCTTGAATCTTTTTCTTAATGGTGCTGTTGTTGATGTCGTGGGATTGCAAGTCCTGATTTTCATGCAGACAGTAATATTTTTGTTTCAAATCCCAGATAATGTCGGTGGCAGTTGGCAGGCCGGCGGTTCGAGAAGTTCCGGCTCCGAGAAACCACATCAAATGCGGTGCATTCTCGACGTAATGCCGAAGAAGGTCAGTTTCTATAGATTCCGCCGTTAAATTCAACTGGTGATTCCTTTTCTTGTAGCCTAACGAGTTAGTAGATAGTTTCAGTATAACTATCAGGAAATAAAAACTTAACAAAGATTATTTTTGATTTATTATGTTTTTCTATCTGCATAACTACAAATATGAATGTTATGCAGAAAATTGAACGACAAGAACCAGACCGAGCAACAACAGAAGCAGGCATTTCACGCGGTATCCATTTTTTATGGAATAAAGAACTCTAATCAGAATGAACTGCCCCGCAGCAGGCTGCGGAGTATCAAGCATTAGTATGGATACCCCATTTTATCGAAGCAAGCTTTGGGGAATTAGACCCAAAGAGATTAAAAGAAATACCGGTGTCACCCATTACGTTCTTTTGTCTTTTGAAGCGTCTTTTGGCCTTGGATACCGGAAAACAAACTCGCCATTTTTTACAAAATAATAAATCCCTAAAAATAGTACTACAACTAATGATACACCAAGCCCTTGTTCCGCCACAAATTTTCTTATTACTTCATAAATAACATCCACCATCACCAAAATCTCCTTAAAACTCTTTAATTCTAACAAAAATCAAAGTGTCATTCTCACTTGTGCCTATAAATTCAGTTTCTCGCTTTTTTTCTACATTAACTTTATTATGTTTAAAAAAACCGATACAATTAATAAATCCGGTATCACTATTAGGCGACTTTTTTATATTATAAGTATTGTCAGAAGGTTCACTACATAACTTTATTGCAATCATATTTTTATCAGCATTAAAAAAGAATTTAGCACACTTATAATTCTTAAAATAATCACTATAAGCTTTTTTGTTGATACTCAGTCTACCACCCTTGCCAATATTTAGTTGAGGTTCCGTAGAAGATACCCTTCTCACATCCTTAAACTCATTAAAACCGTTCAGTGAAAGATTTGACATGCTTCCTCCTTTTCCTTTTGTTTTAAGATGTTTCTAATGTATCGTATGCATCATAGTTTGTCAAGAAGTTAAATGCAGAATAAGTTTTATTTTTTCATTCTGTTCCACTAAAAGCATCATAATCTTGAAATGATTTAATATCATTAAAAAATGTATCATTAGAACAGGTAGTTATTGATCTGGCAGAACTCATTGCTTGTGTAACTAATCTTGCACTGTGGGAGAGGTCACTACCGGTTCGTAGGATAACTTTCACCTCACCAAAGTTCATTCTAATCCAGCTTCAAAATGCACTCACCGTACAGGGTCTTCATCCAATATGGGGAAAAGTTGGTGGAGTTCTTCGCAGAGAAATTCATGGATTTTTTCAAAGCAGTTCGTGGGAATCAGCTATCATAGGCGAAACTTCAAGAGACTGCCCATCGGTTGATATTGTGACAGCTCCGTGGCTGTCGGTGCGTAGTATACGGCATCCCCGATCTTTATATTTTTTTAAAACCGATGGATGTGTCGGATATTCGGGGCGTCCAGAGAGCGCCGGTTAAAACCGGAAAGGTGTAGTGAATGAAAGATTCATACAGTAAAGGAGTAGCGAACCACACTGACCCCGAGTCATGCGGCTGTGTCAGTAATGACATGGCCGAAGCGTTGACAGGGGAACGTATGGGCCGAGTATTGAGCCGCGAAATCCCGATATTCCAAGGTGCTGACGTAGTTGGACGGTACGGAAGGCAATATCGAATGTATCGTAATCGCGAGATACATTCGGACCCTGCGCGGTCAGAGACCTTGAGCACGTACGGAAGCATTTTTCGCGGGAACCGGAAGATCCCATATTTGTCTTTGAAATTTTTCAAAGACCGCACTGGGAAGTCTAAGGACGAAATCCAATGATGAACGAATATGGGAAGTCGGACAGCTCCATAGTACCTGAGAAGTTGCCGAACAAAGCCTGTAAAAAGGCGGCGGAGGCAATGGAGGAAAGGGGGCTGGCCAAGGGGAATCGGTCTGAGTAAAACATAACCCGGACACAGCGCCGGACTATTATGCACAGTGCGCCCAGACTGATACGCAAAGCAACAAGGAGGGTTGTGCCTTTGATGTTTTGACGTTAATACCCGAGGTAGGAGCCCGGTGCGTTAGTAGCGCACGCCGGGATCTGTGCGGGGGGTGCCCGGGTGACCGGCATTCCTACCGCGTCTAAATAAGCAACTAACTATCTTTTAAGCATGATTTACTTATAGGATGTCCCGCATTTTCTTCCTTTACCCACAAGGATGTCACGTGCGGAATCTATCCGCTTTTTTGTTCCATTATCAAGCATGGTCAGACTTTTTTGCGTTTTATGCCTCGACGGCCATAGGCAGCCTTCTTTTCCTTTACCATAAAACCAATCTTCTTTTTCTTTGTTTCAGCTTACGGGCAAGCTCCACGTTAAAAGCCAGCATTTCGCGGAGTTGCACGAAGGCACGCATTATGGCTATGTTGACTTCTATTGCCCTCTCACTTCTTAAAACGCTTGAAACCATGGCTATACTACACCTTGCTCGGTGAAAGCGTGAACCCGTTTTGCGTACTTAATATCAGAGGATGTCACAATTTGTGATATCCTCATAATCTCATCTCGGGTCAAAGCAAACATAAAAGCTTCTGGGAAAAAATATCCGGGCTCGTTCAATGTTAAGAGGCATGGCTATTTGCCATTTTCTTTGGGATTCCCATATTCAGCTTCAGGCTCACGGACTTCAATTTGGTCTGCCGGGACTTTTATAACTTTGCCATCCCGCCAGATTACAATTGGATCCCCGGTGCGTTTGTGATCTGCAATTGTACGGGCTACAGCTTTTTTTAACGCTTCTTCAGCAAGAAACGCCATTGCCTTATCAGACAGGTTCTTGTCTAATTTCTCTTCTTTCATGGCCTCACCATATCTTTAGATAATTTTGAAAATAGAACTGAGTCAATAATTTCCAGGTCTCCATCTTCTTCGCAGGCAATCATAACAGGGTGATCTGTTGAATTGTCAAATATCGCCCAGAGGTCCAGAAGCGGACGATAAAGATTGAAGAGATTCGGAAGTCCCCTGTTAAAACGACGGCGTACGATTTTTTCCGGCACATTGTGGCCTCCTCTTCGAACCCGATCCGCAACACGCTCAAGAGCAATATCAACATTATCAACCCAAAGGAAATAAAGGTAAATCCGGTAACCCCGACTTTTCAAATCCTTGAGAAGGCGTATATAGCCTTTACCGGATAGCGTAGTTTCAAAACCAAAATCTGTCCCGCGGTCAGCCAGGTAATGAATCTGCTCCAGCATGAGCCTGCCGGCCTTGATGGCTGCACGCTCAGGTAAAAACGGTGAAAGACCGCTCGCGATTAAATCGGCATTCACAAACTCCAGGCATTCAACATAATTGGGGAGAAATTCTCCTGCAAAGGTTGTTTTGCCGGCGCCGTTTGGACCGGCGACAATGTAAAGGCTTGAGTTCATTTATTCTACACAAAAGTCCGCGTGGTCGGACAATTCAAGAGTTTCCTGTAGAGCGGGCAGAAGGCTTGTTTCTATGTTGTCGAAGATGCGTGGCATTAGAGTATCCTTTTTGAAGAGTTCCTTGCTAAAGTTCAGCCTCTCACCAGTGTTTTCTCATTATAGGCATAGGCGGATTCCCAGCCCAACACGTCACAGAAATAATCGGCTATAGTTTCCTGAAACAGTCTGTCTTCGGAGTATTCAATGCTCATTTGCTCTTCTGTTCAACCCGTTCTTTAGCGATTCGTCCGTTCTTGTAAACTACCAGAGGCGTTCCTGTCTGGCGGGCGACTTCCCGTGCTCGAAGCGCTGCCCGCCGCAATGCAGCTTCCACTTTTTTTCATAAGAATATCTCAAAGAAAACTTCCATCCAACAAATCCTCAGATGTTACCTCTCATCAACCTATTAAGCCTGCTTTCCCCTGCCTGCCGGTTCTCAGCAGGATGGCAAGAAGCGCGGCATCACTCAGAGCCTCCGGGCCTTTCTCTAAAAGCATCTCCCGGGGGCGGTCTCCTTCAGGCCAATTCTTTATGTGCATATTTTTTTACCTATCACCGATTTAATCTTCTTAGATGATCAGCCACGACCTTTTCCTCTACCTCTACCTCCACCACACCTTCCCATACCTTTGTCTCTGCTTCTGCCTCTTCCGCCGCAACTGGCGCCTCTTTGCGATTGGTCCAACCTCCCTTGCTCCATCCCAGTCTTCACGTCTGTCACTACACTTTGAAACAATGAAGAAAGATAGGACCACAGGCTTAAAGCAATGCCTGTGCCCGCTTCAACCACAGCTTCTGTTTTATCATATGGTGCGGCATCGGGTTGGGCCTTTTGATACTGTGCCTTATTCTTTGTTTTCTTCACAGTCTCAGTCTTGACATTAGCTTCAGCCTTTTCCTGTTTTGGCTCCATCCGTTGTTCTGAGGACAGATAGGATTTCAATGTGTCATATGCCACATTCACCTCTTTCAATTTCTCCTCAGCCTTTTGTTTCAGACGGGGATTGTTGGAAAACCGGTCCGGATGCCAAACAGTGACTATATCTTTATAGGACTGTTTGATCTCATCTGTCGATGCACCATGGTCCAATTCCAGTATCTCAAAAGATTGTTCAATATCCATTTTTATTTTCCCCAGATTAATTATTCATTTTCCATTCTTGATGATCTCGTAAAAAGTACCGATTTTGGAAATCGATACAAAAGTAGCTCGCATAACTATAAGTAATTACTGGATTCTCGCGGGAATGACAAAGACGTGTGTTTTTGACTTTTGACGAAATAACTTCCTCATCCCTAATGCCCATTGTGATTCCATTAGCTGTTTTTTCTGCCGCAACCTACTTGATACTATTCATTTATTTCATATCCTATTGCCTTGTATCCAGACACCCGTCTTCCATACATTTTTGCCAGCATCGGAACATTTAAGTCCGCATAATCATATATAATTACCTCTGTTTTCATATCATGCAAACGATGAAGCCGTCCAGCATATTGTGCCACCGTACCTTTCTTTGCTTTTTCCCCATACCGCCTTTCATTATAAAAATATTTTTCACTCTTGAAGAAAGTAAGGATGTCAATTTCTCAAGATGTTCACGCCTTTCAGTCAGTACAACTGGAATACGCCCCTCATTTACAGCTTTTACAACATCTTCAACAATCATTTGATTTCGTTTTTCATCAACAACTAATGCACTATACAGATCATGAATCATAAGAGATTCTTTGTTTATGTTGGTTTTCTGCAAATACTTCTTATCCAATCATTACGACAACACGTTATTCCCATTTTTTATAAATCCCACCAGGGAATAACGCTGACAGCCGATCTTTTTCCAATAACTTCTTCGCCTCTGTATATGACAAATCCTTTTTCAGATGTGTTGTTCTTCAGATTGAGCCATGAAAAAATATTTGATTTCAATTCAGGACTGTATGTTTTTGAGGCCTTTATTTCAATGGACAGCAGTTTTGAACCGATATCAACAATAAGGTCAATCTCATTTCCGGTTTTATCTCTCCAGAAATAAAAAGAGGGTTTTTCTCCCGTGTGGTACACTCTTTTATAAAGCTCGCTTATAATAAAAGTTTCAAAGATATTTCCCCAAAGAGGATGACTTATCAGTTCATCCGGGTTCCTGATTGATAAAAGGAACGAGAGAACGCCTGTATCCATAAAATATAGTTTCGGGGTCTTTACAATGCGCTTTTTAAAATTCTTATAATGTGGAGGAAGAATAAAAATGATGCCACTTGTTTCCAGTAGAGACATCCATTTCTTTACAGTGGGCTGTGACACACCGATAGAATTTGAAATTGATGTATAGTTGACAAGCTGACCTGACATTGATGCGCAGATTTTCAGGAAATCCTCGAAAAGCTTCAAATTATCAACATTCACAGGACTGCGAATATCTCTTTCAATATATGTGAGGATATAATTTTCGATCCATTTCCTTGCATCAAGTTTTTTATCATGAATCCTCGGATACATTCCGGTGAAGATCGTTGTGTAAATATCGATCTCTTTTCCTGCTTTGATATATCCCGGTTTGATTGTGAATATTGAATATATATTCTTATCCGGCTTTGCCTCATAAAGCTCGCCTACGGAAAACGGATATAATTGAAACGTTATAATCCTGCCCGCAAGGGACTGGGTAATCTTTTCCATGAGAATGAATTGCTGGGATCCTGTAAGGACATAACTGGCAGGGGATTCATCCAGATCAACTCTTTCCTGCAAATATGAAAAAAGAGAAGGGACGCGTTGAATCTCATCAAGAATTATGTTTTTCCCATAATCATCAAGAAAACCGCGTGGATCATCCTGTGCCATATGGCGAATGTCAAGATTTTCCATTGACAGGTATTTATGGCCAGGAAACATGTATCTGGCTAATGTAGTCTTTCCGCTCTGTCTTGGGCCGACTATTGCAACTACCGGGTATTGACTGGAATATATTCTAATTGAAGTTTCAAGATTTCTTCTGATCATATACCAAATCTAAAGTATGATTTTGGATTTGTCAATACCTTCTTGGCCTTTTTGCAAAAGTTTGTTTTTTATAAAGAAAAAATGCCATTAAAAAATTCATATCTCAACAGCCCGTCAAGACACGACCCCATGCACGCATTTTCATGGCCCTGCTCTATTCGCGCTCATGCGTAAGACCGGCCAGCTCCTGCGAATTTTTACGAATTGGTTTTGCATACTGAAGTGTCATATTTTATAATCATTTCAATATATTTTAGAAATTTATATTTTTATGGATGTTACCTACTTCAATAGCATCTGTTTCCAACTAATGCGCTGATCAAGACGCGGCACCAAATCACACCTGTCCAAAAAGGGGGATTTGGATTTATTTTGGACAGTAATGGCACACTATATGCTTTTAAAAAATAAACCGTTTAATCGCTTGAGAGTAATTTTATCATGCTAACACAAATTTATATTGGTTTCAGGAAGAGGTTTACTGAATATTGTAAAGAATTCATAAACATAGGAATTAAGATTATAATGTTTACTCTTTCGATTCTTAATTATGATTTCCCGTCTTTATAATTTTTTACAAGTAAAACTTAAATAAAAAAGCATTTTTTGCCGATATACCAGTAAAGATTTCCCTACTTTTCGGATAGAGGCAAGTAATTTGTATGAAAGGATGCTGTGACATGAAAATAACACCGCATGAAATTTCAAGAATCGCCAATGATCAAAAAACTAACAAGGTCGCAAAAACTACAGGGAATAAATTTGAGGGCATTCTTCAACAAACGATTAACAAATCGTCGTCTTCCGAGGATCAGACCATGACACCGCCGCCGGTTCAAAACATATCAAATATAAGATTTGATCTCATTTCCAACATTGACAGAACCCAAAACATAGAAAGGGTGAAAAAATTCCTGGATGTTCTCGAAAATTACCAGAAGAAACTTGAAGATCCGTCTGTCAACTTAAAGGAGATGTATCCTCTTGTCACCCACATGGGAAGTGAAGCAGAAAATATGTTAGCCCTTTTAAATTCACTGCCCGATGAAGATGGAATGAAGGATATCCTCAACAGAGCCCTCGTTACCTCCACTGTCGAGGTAATAAAGTTCAACAAGGGAGATTACATCTAACTATTTTATTGAATTCGATATTTCTTTTATAATTATTTCAATATATTTTAGAAATTTATAATTCACAATTCAAGTTTGACACCGATAGTACCCCCCAATAGCACCTCTTAAATAGAGATGGCCTCTTTGAAATAGTAAATAGTTAGCCAATAGTCACCACCCGGTTATTATCAATTTTACGAATAAGCTTGACAAAGACTTCTGCAACCCATATTGTCCACTCAACAATAGTGTTCCCGGTTGTCAATCAAAAAATATAAGTAAGCCCCGGAATAACTCCGGGGCTTTTTTTATTGGAACACAGAAAGAAGGTATATATTGAACTTTGAAGCATTTAATTTTCATCCCGCTGTTGCGGCAGGCGTTTTAAAAGCGGGTTATGCAACCCCGACGCCGATTCAGGCCCAGGCAATCCCGCCGATCCTGAAACATTGCGACGTGATGGGACTGGCCCAAACCGGCACCGGCAAAACGGCGGCATTCGTTCTGCCGATCTTGAATCGCCTGATGGGGAACAAATGCGGTTGCCTCCGTGCCCTGATCATGGCCCCCACCAGAGAACTGGCCGAACAGATTCACCAGGCTATCGAAATCCTGGGACACAAAACCCGCCTTAAAAGCGTTGCGATTTACGGTGGCGTGGGTATTAACCCACAGATTCAGAAACTGAAACGTGCCGATATTGTCGTTGCCTGCCCCGGCAGGCTTCTCGACCATATCGGCCGTCATACCGTCAATTTCTCCCGACTGGAAGTGCTGGTAACAGACGAAGCTGACCAGTTGTTCGATATGGGTTTTCTCCCCGATATCAGAAAAATTTTGACACATCTTCCGCAGAAGCGCCAGACACTGCTTTTCTCGGCTACCATGCCCACCGAAATACGACGCCTGGCCAAGGACATCCTGCGAAATCCAGTCACTGTTCAAATAGGAACGACCGCGCCTGCTGACACTGTCAGCCATGCGCTCTACCCAGTAGCCCAGTATCTGAAAACAGCGCTTTTGTTAAATCTGTTGGGTACCACCTCTATCAGGTCGGTTCTGGTCTTTACTCGAACCAAACACCGAGCCAAGAGTCTGGGGAAGAAACTGGCTGTTGCCGGCTACCGGTCGGCTTCGCTGCAAGGGAACCTTTCTCAGGGAAAACGTCAGGCTGCATTGGATGGCTTTCGGGATGGGACTTTTCAGATTCTGGTGGCCACCGATATCGCCGCACGCGGAATTGATGTAACCCGGATCTCGCATGTCATTAACTACGATATCCCTTCAACTCCCGAAGCATACATTCATCGTATCGGTCGGACCGGCCGCGCCACTCACAGTGGCGAAGCTTTAACCCTTATTACCGGGGACGATCGCAATATGGTTCGTGCCATCAATCGAATCATCGGTTCTAAGATCGAGCAACGAATCTTGCCAGCCTTTGATTACAACGCCCCGGCACTCGTTCGCAAAAATAGTCCGCAGGGGCAAAGGAAGCCGCATCGCAAATTTTCCGGGGTGAATAAGAGTCGAAACAAAAAGACATCACGCCTGAATAATCGCATTTAGACTTAAAGCAGCGGCCCAATGATGTAATTTCACAGTAAGCACTACATGCAGCAGTTATTTATTGCTGGCTACAATGAAGATAACTATTTTTCTTATAAATATGAGGGGTCAAACGTAAACTTGCCCCCATTCCATTTTCAATTATGCCGGCTGAGATTCTTTTCACCTTTATCAGTGATCTTATCGATCCGGCAACCTGCCAGAAAGGAAACGCCATGGCAAAATCTCATTACAGTTTCAAAAAACGTCAGAAAGAATTGGCCCAGAAAAAAAAGAAAGAGGAAAAAAGGCAACGCAAGCTGGAAAAAAAGGCAGTTGAAACCGATGAGACTGAAAAAGACCCGATCCCTTCAGCGGAAGACCTGTAAGCATGGTATAGAATATTATAATACAATGGACGTCCCCTAAATTTCCCCGAATTGATTTTGCATACTGAGGTATCATATTTTATAATCATTTCAATATATTTTAGAAAGTTATAATTCACAATTCAAGATTTGACACCCATACCATCCACATCGAGCCGGTTGACTCCACACCTTCTGGGGCAGAGCTCACAGCTTTTCATCATGCTCCACAGTTCTTCCCCTCTTTTCTTCAACTCTCCGCTTCTGTGTAGTCTCAAATAATTAGGTTCAAAATCCGGATTAATTTTAGCTGTTCCTTCAACCGTCAAACGCTCTTTATTCTCATGGTGAATGAAGCCGAGATGAGACGTTGATTTTCTCTCCTCATTGCATCCAGCACAAAACGAAATAAAGGAAAAACCAAATCCTGATATTGCCCAATAGAAGCATGAGCTAATAAATTGTCTTCTTGATTGTTCCTTCATCTATAACTTCCTTCTGATTGCCCCATGCGCAAGACCGACCAACTCCCGCAGCTTTTTACGAATTGTTTTCGCATACTGAAGTGTCATATTTTATAATTATTTCGATATATTTTATAAATTTATAATTCACAATTCAAGATTTGATACCCATATTCACCCCAGGTTAGTTAGCGTGGCCCGACCCCAGGCAACACAGGTGCTTGGATAGCTTTTAATCGATCAGCAATGCTTTCTGAAGGGTGTAGCGGACTAATGGCGTTTATAATTTTTTTTGGAATTCTTTGAATAATGCGATATGTTCCATTTGGTGCAAAGATCACCACGGCAGATTTGGCAACAAATTTTCCTTGCTCAGATCGCTTCTCATGATACTTCTGACCTTTAATAAGTAATATCAGATGACAGCTCTTTTGTTTTAAAAAGTCCTTAATGATATTTCTACTTCCAAGAAGCCAACTTCCTGCTTCAGATCGCGCATATCGTCCTTCTCCGAAATGAGCGCCCCATGAACAGGATGAAAATAACTCCTGACTGATGCCGTCTACCCATTCTCTATTAAATGGATCGGTAGAGTGAAGATTTAAGTTAGATACGGCTTCAGGTCCTGGAAACGATCTGTTTAAAACAGTATCTGAACCATAAGGATCTGTTTCATCTATCCGTTCGCTGTGATGTTCTTTTCTTGAAAGCCATTTTTCTGCCGGATTAGTAATATTCCTGGATGTCCAACCAAAATCGTCATCACGAATTGGAAGGTATTGGAAAAACGGCTCGATGCTCGCAATTGCATAGGCGAGGTTTTTCGTTTCAGCATGATTAACTAACGCTGACGAAATATGATATTCTACACCATTATTATCTTTCCAGCTTCCATCAACAAGAATATTTAATTCATCCTCCCCCTCCTTGGTCACCCCGCTCAATCTTGCAAGTTCTCTACGCTCGACCATGCTTGTTTTAGGTTTTGTTTCGCTGAAGTCAACATCACATGTCGGTATGAAAGCCGGGAAGAAATCCGTTTGTTCAGCCAGCCAGGGAGTTGTTAGGACATATCCTGAAATCCACTCAGCCCATGAGTTTTCTTCCCATTCTCTTTCACAAACGGCAAACTGTTTTAAATACTTCCCCGCAACTGTTAACAACGCATGATATGCCAGATAATGACCATATCCTTGAGTATATTTGTGACTACCTCTGTTATAAGAATCCCGCCCTATACCGCGAGGACAATCATACATGTCCGTAACCTTGGCACCCCACCCATCCATAACCGCCGACATATCATCGGCGACTTGCCAAGTGTCAATTCCAAATAACCGCCCCAACCTGTTGATGTCGTATTTTTTGAAATCATATTCAAATGAAACCTTGTAAGATGGTTCCGGCACGCTATCAGGTCTTCCTTGATAGGAATCCATTCGGTGGTAATCGTTTGATTGTTTCTTGGTCGAAATGGGTGATTTGAAAACGGCCAGGGCTTGTAAGCGTTTTTCATATCCTGAGCGCTTTTCAAAGTTTTCCAAATTTTCGAGTATAAAAACCACATGCTGGCCAATTGCAACATGGTCCCTATTTTTCTTTAGGCAATTTTCAAAAGTATCACGCAAGCTTGTAAGTTGCTCTGGAAAATCAATCGACAATTTGGCAAGAGCAATTGTGAGCCAAAGGCGCGAATGAAAATAATAGAAAGGTAACTCAGCATGGCAGAAGGGCTTGGAAGTTTCATTTTCCAATTTCCCTACCAATAGCTCGATGACATCAAACCGACCTATTTGGGCTAACCGCAAGATTGAATGAGCAGCACGCCAACGAAGCCTAGATGAGGGAGAGCCAAGCTGATGCCAGATCAAGCCTGCTATAACCTCATTATTGTTACCCGGAAGCAAAAAGTCTTTCCCCCACGGGAGGTCTCCAAAGTCATCTGGTACATCTTTTGCCGTAAGCTTTATATATCGAATAAGGCTATTTCCCACTACACCATCAGCAATAGTTGAAGCAAAATGTGAAGCAAATTCCAACCAATCAAGGCTACTTAAGTTCACAAGATTGCCTTGAAGGGATTTCATGAAAGCTGGCAACAATTCTGGTTTTTGGTTGGGGACAAGAGTGAATACATCCCTCAGTATGCTGCTGACATGCCAGTCTCCACCTATCAACTCAGAAGCATTCATATTCGTTGAGACAAAAATTGCATTTTCAATCGCCGATTGTATGGCTACAGAAATTTCACCCCAAGTATCTTTTGTAAATTCAAAGGCTCTCAACTTGTCTTCTAAGGATAATGATTCAACTTTAGCAATTGCATTGATACTAGCGACCACCGTATCAACATCATTAATATTGGACAATATTTCTTTAATTCGTCGCCACCTTGAAAATGGTCGATTATCATCAGAAAGTTCTTGCTGGATATCATTGTCCAGAGCCTCCACATCAGTTACATCAAAATCAACTGGACGGACGATTTTTTCGTCTTCGCTATGACGGTAATGGTTATACTTTTCAGTATGACGAGAACTTTCATCTTGTTGGGATTTGATTGCTTCAAAATGCCTCAAAGCACTGTTTGATATCGAGTTCGAATGATAAATGTTCAGTAATTTGTCAATTGAAACATTTGGGGGAGAAGATTGGTATGTCCGGTCAAACTCAATGGTAATCCACTTTGCAAGAAGCTCTTTGTTCTTTGCAGAAAGTTTTGAAAAAGCTGGTTTCGCAAAATTATGCATATCCCAACTCCAAGTCTCAGAGAGACTATCAAGACCAATAACTGATGATGCCAAATCAGCTTCCAGTTGATCGTTTTTAATCAATGCCGTAAGCAGCGGCGGAAGAGAGTTTCCTAATTCAACTATATCCCTATCTGCTAACCGGGAGATGATAGCAATTGACGCAACGCCGCCTATTCTTGTAAGCGCTTCTCCGTACCCGACCCAAATGAATTTCTCAGACTCATAAGGAAAGTTGAGTTCACAGAGCCTACCAAAATTATGAACGGTTTCAGAAGGAAGGGGCTCGCCAGTATACTCGGCAGCAATATGCACGAGTGACATGATTTCATCATTGTTATCGGAGCCTACTGCATCAGCTAATTCAAGACCTTGTCTAAATATTACCCTTGCTTCTTCAATCGAGACATTCCAAATTGAGTGCGCAAGTTTACCTATGCTTTGTATCCTTGCTTCAATCTCAGTGTCTTTTTTAATACACGACAAGGTATAATTCCCTAGTTGAAGAGTTGCTCGTTCGGCTGAAGGCTGGGTTGCATACCCTTCAACAATTCTCAATAATTGCGGGTATGCTTTAATTGGTGAAACCTTAATCCAGTCGACCGCCTTTAAAGAAGATTGCCTTGTCCACGCTTTAACAGCATTCGCAGTGTTAAAGATCGAATTAAACCCCACATCAGCAACAAATAACTTTTGGGAACGATAGGGATAATTGCTTGCTGCCTTCACCCCTTGATCCAGTTGCTCAATGAAGTCACCTATCTCAATCGCATTATTTGACTTCATCACGATTTCGCGAATCATATTCGCAAAAACTAAAAGAGGCTTAACTCTATGCGTGTAAGCATTCTGAACTTCTCTTTGAGTTTCATAATCAAACGGAGATTTCTTTTTTGCTTTGCCGTTATTATTGTGATTCAATAGTTTTCCGATTGCGCATTCAATCGCTTTCGGACCTCTTTTCTTTAGAGGCTCAGACAGGTTTTTCCATATTTCAGCCGGAACCAAATCCAAAATGCTTGGCTTTCGACGCTCTAAAATCGCAACCAGAGTTGAATAAATGAGCCATCGAGGAATTCTGCTTTTATAAAGGAAACCATCCGTAAAGTCATAACTCTGGGGTCTTTCTATGCATAATTTCCCAAGAATGATTTGAGCATCTTCTCTCAGCTTGTATTTTATGGCTTTAGTCGCAACGACAAGCAATGCACTTGTGAGGCTTGTCTCTTGTTTTTTTCTCCAGGGTTCTTTTTCGTCCTCCTTTACCTCGTCAATGTAACGAGCAATCGATCTGATAATCTTTTTTTCCTGATGCATTGAGCAATGCAAATTTTCACAAACAGAGGACAGACACCAGATTTTGTTAATTTCACCTGTGCTAGACATTTTTTTGATTTTATCTATGCATTGGGACGCCTCTTTAGAAACCTTCTCATGCCTCAAAGCGAGTTCAAGAAGAGTCGAAAAGAACCAATATGCATCGTTTGGATTTCTGTTATCGAGCCAACTGATAACTCGTTCTATTTTTCCATTGAGAAGGAGGACATAAATAGCCCCGATCCAATCTTTAGTTTCATAAATTCTTTTAGAGCCAAATTGATCATCATCTGTTTGATGCAAACTCCAATTTAACCAATCAATAGCCTTGTTGGCGCTGCGCACAGCATCCTCAAAATTATCTCCTATGATGTTTGCGATTGCATGTGATGAATATCGAGCACCCTGCCAGGACACTTTCGCCTCAAACAGTCTTCGAAGAGCTTCTGTGTCACCACAGGCGGCAGCAAGGTCTGGAAAGTCATGAACATAACGATCTGAACGTTGCCCGCCGCTTGCAGCAGATGCAGCCTCCATCATTAACCGGAAAATATCATCATTTCTGTTTGCTTTCACACAGGCCGTAATAGCAGCGGCAATTCGAGCAAGTCGGATGTTCCTAACAGCTACAGTGCTTGATGCGCTCACAGGAAACACATCTGAGAATACCAATTCCAGTAGTTCGTCAACATGATTAAACTCCACCAATAAAGGGGGAAGTGCTCTTGCTGCATAAGCTGAAGACGACTGACGTGCCTTTAGTCTCTCAACGAGATTATCGGCTGAATGTTTATCCTGATCCACGAATTTTCTTGCCAATGTTTCAGTTGGTTCATCTCTGAAAATCAAACCATGCTGAGTTCGGTCGATAAGCGGAAAGAGGTCAGAAAAGAAACTTTCAACCTCCGAAACAACCAATCCGCAAGCAGCAGCAATCTCATCCATTGGAACAGGTGGAGGTAATAGTCTCAGTCCAGAGATTAACGATCTTGCGGAATGTTTCGTCGTACCTTTCGTTTCGGCGTGATCAATAGCCCTATTGAAACGCTTTTCAATTAGTGCATCCAATAATTCACCGTCGCCTTCAATATTATTATCATCGAAAGGTCGTCCATCTGATAAAAGCATATCAAGGCATCTTGGGTTGCCTCCTGATCTAGAGAATAAGATTGAAATTTCTTGGGTGGAAATATCATCGAGCCTTTTTTGGGACAGATCTTTTGTTTCATCTCTTGAAAAGACAGGAATTGGAAAATCAGGATAACCCACAGAACCATAAGCATCTTTGCGGCGTTCTGATCGACAAGAGGCAACAATTTTTACCCCTTCAATTGGTTGAATATCCAGTCTTTGTAATAGGAGCTTTGCAAAAGAATCTGTGTTGGTTGTTTCAGCTCGCATTCCTGCGTGATCAATTGCATCTAAAAGCAGGACAATATTCGTGTGGGGCTGGAATGTTCGTGCTGACTCAAGCGCCTGTTTGAACCTTTTTGATGCTGTTCTGAGAAGCGTTTCTGCGTCAACTCCAGGCAATACAAGATCACATAAACCTTTTGCCGCAAGAGAATTGATAATGTGAAGAATGCTCCGCTCACATAAATGTCTGTCATCTCCAGGCGCTCTCCATTCACCACCGCCAAAACCATCGAATACAATTACAATATTCTCATCTGAGAAATTGTTAGCCAAAGACTGCATAACGACGGTTTTCCCACAACCGCCTGAACCATGTAAGATCAAAGGCTTATTTGAGGACAATATCTCTTGCTCAAGCTTGGACAAAAATGGCCGCTCAAGTACAATCGGAATGATTGGGAAAGATTGAAGCACAGGATATATATCATCAATGTCATCAATGCCAAGTACCCCAAGGATATCAATGTCGTTGATAATGTTGTCGAACGCTCCTCTAACTCCGGCTTTTCGTCGAACAAGATCACAAATATCCTTTAATCTAAGTCGCGCAACTGGATCGCTTGTACCTCTCCAATTTGCTATAGTACGGTGAACATCCGAGATTAAATTTGGCAGAGAGCTACCAGCTCCTGTTATCGAAAGGCGTTCTAAGAAATCCTTTAAGTGCTCATCCTTTAATCCAATAGATATTTTTAAAGTTTCTGCTTGGGTTCCAATGTGTCCCTGAACAGCTTCGCCTGTTTTCAGAGCCACAATAGCTTTCTCAAGGTTCGCGCCAATAGGTCGGTTTGAAACGAATTCAAAGAATGTGACCTCTGCGGCACGTTCCTCCCCAAGCCTTTCTTTAAGGTCTTTTTTTGTCTGAGCAAATTTTTGGAGTGTCTTTGATAAATCGCTGGCGGTTAAGACTTTATTTTTCTTAGTTGGTGAGTATTTAAGTTGCAAAACATCAATTCGCTTAGCCTCATCAACGGTACTACCTCCGAAGTATTTCACCAGATCAGCAATATCCATCGCTTCTTCGCTGAAGCTATTCGCCTCTTGGACAGGGAATCCTTCAAGAGAGATAGCCTTTAATTCCGCCATTGGATGGAGTAGCTCTAATGAGACTCGTGCAGCCCATACTACATGATATTCGTGTCCATCACGAGAGGCTCGGACGCCGATCCCATAGTTTTTTGTTTTTTCAGATTGCAAATTATTTTCCGAAATTAGCCTAATAGGTTAAATGGACGTCAATGAATTGGTGTAGACTGGGTCACCCATTACATAGTCAGCCTTTTTTGCGTTTTACACCTCGACGGCCATAGGCAGCCTTCTTTCCCTTTACCATAAAACCAATCTTCTTTTTCTTTGTTTCAGGCGGAGCCATGAGTTGGCGAATAGCTTCAAAGACGATCTTAAACTGTTCATCATATTTCTTTTCCATTTGTTTCAGCTTACGGGCAAGCTCCACATCAGAAGCCAGCATTTCGCGGAGTTGCACGAAGGCACGCATTATGGCTATGTTGACTTCTATTGCCCTCTCACTTCTTAAAACGCTTGAAAGCATGGCTACACCTTGCTCGGTAAAAGCCATAGGTTTATATCTCAAACCCATCTTGTCGCTATTGGAGGTCACAAATTGTGACCTCCAATTTTCAAATTCTTCTTTCGTTAACTCAAACATAAAATCATCAGGGAAACGTTTTATGTTTCTCCGTACTGCTTGCTTCAAAACCTTTGTTTCTACGCCATAAAGTTCCGCAAGATCCCGATCCAACATAACTTTCTGACCGCGGATGAACACAATCGACTGCTTAATTCTCTCAACAGGAATCGTAATCCCTTTTTCATCCATCAGTTAGCCTCCATTTATTCTAAACTGTAGAAAGTCATATATCTGCTCTTTGGAGCATTGCTGCTCGTAAAAGGCTTTATTCGCAGCTATTTAATTAGTCTTCTTAACAGGATATCCTCAATGTTTTGTCTTGAATCCAGAACAGATAAAACGTAAATTTTTATTTCTGCTATTCTAAAAATAATTCTCCAGGGTGGTACAATTAATTCTCGATACTGCAAAATACCCTGGTCCTTAAGCTCAGGAACTATGCGGCATCTTTCCGGCATAGTATATAGACTTGATGCTTTTTTTTTGATTTTTTGGAAAATCTTTAACGCATTGGCCGGGCTATCAATTGCGATATAATCAATTATCTCTTTTAAATCGTTTTCCGCAACACGAGCCCATGCAATTTCATAACTTCGATTCATTTAAGCTTATCTTTCAGCGAGCTTTCTATTCCTTTGAATACTTCCTCTTGAGATTTAATTTTTCCGTTTTTAATATCTGATTCGCCCTGGGAAAGGGCCTTTAATATTCCGATTGCATTGCGCATGTTCTCATAACTTTCAGGGTCTTGAAGAACAGCGCGCGGCTCACCGTTTTGGGTTATAATAACAGGTCGATGGGTATCGTTTATTTGATTTAACAAATCGGCTGCTTTTGATTTCAGGTATGTAACTGGTTTTATATCGCTTGTAATATGCATTTTTCACCTCCAGTCCGAATATGATACTAAATAAAGATCGGTTGTCAAGAATTATTTCAGGGCAAGATATCCGGGATATCCCGCATCCCCAAGGGTTTTGTTGAAACAGTGAAAAAAACTGAGGTTGAATAGCAGAGGGGTCACCCATTAAAGGGCAGGTCTCAGCTTTACCTTGTCAAGAATTAAGACATAGTCCTCCGTCTTTTGTTTTCAGGAGATTTGAAATTTTTCTTAATATTAAATCCGGCAGTAAATCCCTGTTATCCAAAGTCACTTCATTTATTTCTATATCTCCCCTGTTTTTTATTTCTTGTATAAAATCATCACCGCCAAGGGTTATTGTGCCTACAACGATATTAGACGAATCAAGAGTATTGGTTGCAGCCTGTTTGAAAACTTCGGAAAAACATTCCATTTTACCTATCTCGTCAAGTATAATGACATTATTTTTTGCAGGGGTGATTGAAGGCACAGCAATGGTTTCAATATTCTCAATACTGACCCCATATCGCCTTATATGAAACTCAGATATAATATCCTGATGAGCAAGATAGCCCGTTCTGCCGTCAAGGGTCTTCATTAAGAAACCAAGCCTTTTCCCGGCTGCTCTCTCTTCTTCTGTATAAAATCCATTGGCAGGAAGACCCAGTTTTTTGATCACTTTCTTGATGACAGTAGTTTTTCCCGATGAAGGAGGCCCTGTTAAAAAAATATTTTTTTTCATATCATTCACATTTGTGAATTCAAATTGAAAGTTAAATAGTTAAGAGCATCCCCTTCTGCCACCCTGGTCAATAAATCGTTTCACAATTCAATACCAAAAGATATATGTTTAGATTTTTTTCAAAACACAAGGTTAAATCAAACCATATCCTTTAAAAAAGCAAGGGTTTTGTTGAAACGGCGGCTCTATCTTGTAACCGTTCACAGCTTCTCCAATTCAGTAACAACAATAATCGACGTAATTTCAAGGAATTTCGTGGGAAACAGCTATCATAGGCAAAACTTCAAGAGACTGCCCATCGGTTGATATTGTGACAGCTCCTTGGCTGTCGGTGCGTAATATACGGCATTCCCTTTCTTTATATTTTTTTAAAACCGATGGATGCGGGAATCTATATCTGTTTCTCCATCCTGACGAAAAAATTACAATTTCCGGGTTAACACTATCAACAAAGGATTCGCTGCTCGATGTTTTGCTGCCGTGATGAGGAGCTATAAGGACAGTGCTTGTTAAATCATCTCCTGCAATCGCAACAAGCTCTTTTTCTGCTTTGGTCATAATATCGCCCGGAAAAAGAAAAGATTTTGATCCGAATTCAACCTTTATGACCAGAGAATTGTTATTTAAATTCGACCACTTTCTATTATTATCCATGTAATCACCAGCCGGATAAAGAAGTTTCAATTGAGCGCCATTGATAATGTGTGTTCTTGATATCTCTTTGAATTCAGGAAGATGAATTGCCTTTTTTTTAATAATTTCCATGAATTTTCGATATCCAATAGTATCTGCTGTATCACAGTTAGCCCACACCCTTTTCACATTGAAATTTTCAGCTATATACAAAAGTCCGTTCAGGTGGTCGCTGTTTGGATGGGAAAGAATAAGAGTATCAATTGTTTTAATTTTTTTGCGCCATAATAACGGCGCAATTACTCTTGCACCAACATCAAAGACCGAGTTGTCAGAAAATCCACCGCCATCTATAAGCAGATTAAAACCTTCCGGCATTTCCACAAGAGCAGAGCTGCCCTGCCCAACATCAATGATTGTAATCCTCAGATCATCATGCCAGAACCTGTTATAAAACCAGTAGCAAGTATCGGCTACACCAGCAATAATTACTACTATTAGAACAGCTAATACTTTTTTCCTTCTGGAAGCAGCCGATTGCTTTTTCAATTCTACTTTATTATATAGCTGATGTGTTCCTCCCGGAAATTTATCTTTTTCACCGGCATTTTCATAGTGAATACCAAACAAGTTCAATGCTGCCCAGCCCAGCACATAATAACAACAAATCTCAAAATAAGTTGGAGTTACTGTCTTTATTGAGGCAAAAGGTAAATTAGAAAACCATACCACAATGTCAAGAGCTTTAGCCAGCAATTCAGAGTTTGCATTTATGCACCATGCAGCCCCGTAAACGCTTACTGGATATAGCAGCACCGAAAACAATCCCAGGGGAACTACAATAAAACCTATAATTGGCACAACAAACAAGTTTGCCAGGAGACCAACAAAAGAAACCTGGTTGAAGTAAAGCATTAAAAGCGGAAGTGTTCCCAGGATTGCAAAAAGCGAAGTCAATAAAAAGAGATACACTTTTTTCCAGAGTTGAAAGAGTACTTGTTTTCTATTCTTGCTTTTTATGCGTATTCTGGAAAGGCCATATATTATTGCAAGAACAGCTATAAATGAAAGCTGAAAAGAAATCGAAAAAAGAGAGGGAGGATGAACAACAAGAATTATCATTGCAGCTATTGCCAGTGTATTTATTGGGTCATGTTCTCTTTCAAAAAGAAATGTCATCAAAAAAATAGTAACCATAATTACTGCTCTTTGTGTAGAAGGAGACAACCCTGAAAGTAAGCCATAGATAAATACAGGGAAAAGAGATAAAATAGCTGCAACCTTTACGGTTAATCCATTCCAAAGAAAATATTTAAAATATGAAAGTGTCCATTTGAAAAAGAAAAATGCGACTGTTGCTACAATTCCTATATGAAGTCCTGAAATTGCAAGAATATGACCTGCACCGGCCCGGTTAAATGCCTCCTTTAAGTTTTTTGAAATACTATTTCTGTCTCCGATTATAAGGGCTTTTAATACAGCACTTTTATCGCCTTCCCCTGTATTGTCGATAAGATCGGAGATCCTGTTGCGGGCATCTGCTATTGTCTTGTTTATACCTTTTCCTGAATTTCTTTTTATAACAATCAGATCTTTTCCACGGACATAAGAGGTCCCCCAAATCTCCTTGAATGCCATGTATTTTTTATAGTCAAACCCTCCGGGATTTTTGAAATTTCTGATAGATCTGAGCTTGCCTGTAAAGGAAACTTTGTCGCCAATTGAAAGATTTGGGAAATTTCCTCTTACTGTTACACGGATTTTCCCTGTAACTGGAAAATTATTATCCTTATCTTTTCCAAGAGTCCTGATCTGTAAAATAAGTTTCAGTCTATCTTTGTATATTATAGGACTTTCGTCGATTAAACCGACAATTCTCCATTTTCGCAAATCTAAAAAATTAGTGATATGATTTGAGGGGAGTTTAGGAGCCACCCACGGCTGCAAGGAAAGATACCCGAAAGCAAAAAATAAAATAACAGGTAAAATTAATGCGGTTTTTCTCTGAAGAATGAAATATAGTATTAAGCCTGCACATACAAGAATGACAAAATACGCATAAACTTTGTGACCTGGCAGCCATGAACCACAGGCTATACCCAGCATCATAGATACCAGGATTGGGATAACGGGGCGAGAATAAATCTTACCGGTCATTTCATCATGTTACTCAATTTTGATGAATTTGGACGGCAAAGAAAAAAGCTTCAGTTTCAAGGCGCGCAAGTCCTGAGGAGAGAGACGTACTTATAGCTACGTCGCAATGACGAAGGATGCAGCGCAACGCGAAAATGGACTTTTTACGAAGCCGTCAATTTTATTATTCTTTTACACGCTTGATGGCTGCTCCCAGTCTATCAAGCTTTTTTTCAATCGATTCATACCCACGATCCAGGTGATAGACACGATTTACCTCGGTTTTGCCACGGGCAACAAGACCGGCCAGTATCAGCGAAGCACTGGCTCTAAGATCACTTGCCATAACCGGCGCACCTGAAAGCATTTTTACTCCTTTTACCATTGCAGCATTGCCGGCTACAGTAATATCAGCACCCATTCTTTTTAACTCACTGACATGGATAAAACGGTTTTCAAATACTGTTTCAAATATCAGGCTCAGACCCCTGGCAACAGACATTAGAACCATGAACTGCGCCTGCATATCACTAGGGAAACCTGGATATGGGAGTGTTTTTACATCAACACTTGCTATATTATCTATTCCCTTAACTCTCATATTTTTCCCATCAATTTTTATCCCTGCCCCCGTTAAACTCAATTTGTGAATAACGGCTTCAAGATGATGCGGCTCAGTGCCTAAAAGCTTTACATCACCGCCGGTCAAAGCTGCTGCGACCATGAATGTTCCGGTTTCTATCCGGTCAGGAATTATTGAAACCGATACAGGACTTAAAGAAGAAACTCCCATTATAGTAATTGCGGAGGAGCCGGCCCCACGTATATCAGCACCCATCTTGTTTAAAACATCAGCAAGAGCTATTATTTCGGGTTCACGAGCTGCATTATGAATAACAGTGCTTCCTTTTGCTAAAACAGCAGCCATCATAATGTTTTCAGTACCTGTTACGGTAGCTATATCCAAATAAATTTCGCTCCCTTTAAGTTTTTTGGCATAAGCTTCAACATAGCCGTGTTTTAATTCAATGGATGCGCCAAGACATGCCAGCCCTTTAAGGTGCAGATTGATTGGCCTCGCGCCTATGGCACACCCTCCCGGCAATGATACCCGGGCCTTTTTGAGACGGGCAACAAGAGGACCAAGAACCAATATAGAAGCGCGCATTTTCCTAACCAGATCATACGGAGCTTCATGATTTAAAACATTGCTTGCATCTATCTTAACAACATCTTCATCTGTCTCGATTTTTGCGCCAAGATGTGAAAGAAGTTGTTTTATACTTTCAATGTCCTTTAGATTTGGGACATTTGAAAAAGTACATAATCCATCAGTAAGCAGAGATGAAATCAGGATCGGAAGCGCAGCGTTCTTAGCCCCGCTGATATTGACCTCGCCCTTAAGAGGTCGTCCCCCTTCAACTATAATTTTATCCATCTTAACCCTTCAACCTAAGTTCAAATAAAAAAGCGCTTTACCACATTTTAACAATGAGATAAGCGCTTTTTTTATATTATTATACTGTGGATTATTGCCTGATTTAGTGGTGATGGCCGCCTTTACCCTGCATTGTATCAACAACAGCCTTTAAAATACAGTAAGTCATTCCAAGGCCTAAAATTGTTAACGCATACCACAAACCACCCATGAATACCATATGACCAACATCCCAAATCCATTCAAATGAAAACGGAAACATATTTTAACCTCCTAAGAATTCAATTCCCGTTCCTGGGGGAATATAGGTAAATAACGGAATGATATCATAACCAGAATAACTCCGTAAGCTACAGGAAGAATGGTTGTTGCAACTTCCTGCCAGCTAGGAATATACATGACCCAGTTTTCAAAAGTCATAACCGGCACCGCCATTACCTGTAGCACCATTACCCAGCGATTAAGTAAAACACCAATACAGGCCAGCGATACTGCTGTAAACAGCAGCGTAGAATTGCTGCGCCCCTTTGGTGTAAGAAGTATCAATGCCGGCACAATTCCACAGATTACTATCTCGGCTACAAGAATCCAGACTCCATAAAAAGGATTATTAGAATAAAAATCAATTAGATTAAATCCCATGGCAGGAGCTGTAACTGTAGCCCAGTACCAGGTATCAATTATTTTTGCAATAATGTATGTCCCCATCGTCCAGCCGGATATCTTGGCCAGCAGATCTATAACATTTTGCTTGACCAGCTTCTTTTTTGTAATTTTTTCAGTCAGCCTTGTCACAAATAGTGTAAAGCATGGACCATAGGCTGCTGCCGACCATGTAAAGAGAAAGAATGTCCACGGCCAGATAAACACCCCTTCCCTGAAAGCAAATGGACGCCCATAAAGAACTGCCGGGGTTCCGCCAAGTGATCCCTGATGGAAAAAGGAAAGAAAAGCACCGGTTGCTGCAAATATTGCCATTACCTCGTGCATATTGTGTGCAAGATTATGAAAGAATGGAACTTTATTAAGCTGACGGTTTTCAAGAATAAGCGGGATATATTCGATAGTAAGAACTGCAAAATAACATGAAAGACAAAATGCCACTTCTGTCAACATTGAGTGAATATTAGCATGCCAGAATATAAACCAACTCCTCAAAGGCTGCCCAACATCTATTGCAAGGATTAAAAGTGCGGAGCTGTAACATATAAACCCGATAAGAACGGCGTAATTAATAATATTCTTCAGCTCATCCTTTCCAATAATATATCTTAACAATCCTATAAAAAAAGCTCCGCCGCCTAGGGCAATAACCCCAAGGTCAGCCCATATCCATAATGCAAATCCATAGAAATCATTCATGTTTGTCTGATTAAGTCCCTTTAACCAGATAAGCAGCATAGCGTAAACACCCCATAACAGCACGCCGCCGACCAAAATGATTCCCAAGGCAAATTTCCCAAATGAACAGCGTTTAACTCCCTCGGGTATTAATGCTGAATCCATAAGTTATGTGCTCCTCAAAATTTGCTGTTACTAATTTATTAACAAATTTATTATCTATTGTTTCTGATTTTAGTGGCGATAATTTTTTGCAAAATCTTCATTATCAAGGTAATTATCACCGGCTTGCCTTACCCATTCACGGCTTGACATATAATAAACTTTGGGATTTGTACCAAGTCTTTCAAGAAGCCGAAAAACATTGGGGTTCCCTGGTCGTCCACCATGCTTGTTATCAGGCTTGGCCAGTTGATGCACCTTATGCTCTGGATTGTTCAGATCACCAAATGTAATGGCGCCGGCAGGACATGCCTGAGTACAAGAGGTCTGATATTCATCTTCTTCAAGCTCTGTCCGTCCTTCGAGATATGCTTTGTCCATTGCTAACTGATATCTGTGGAAACAAAAACTGCATTTTTCCACTACACCTCTCATCCGAGGTGAAACATTGGGACTAAGATATTTAGTCGATCCCTCTGGCCACACTGGATCCCACCAGTTAAAATAACGTGCATGATACGGGCATGCAGCCATACAATACCGGCATCCGAAACAACGAGTATAAATCTGGCTTACAATCCCGGTCTCATGGTTATAGTCTGTCGCAGTTGCCGGACAAACAGACACACATGGTGAATGTCCATGATCTCCCTCACAATGCATACATGGTCTAGGAAGATAACAGATATCAGCTTCAGGATAGGATTTTCCATTTGTCAGCTTATAGACACGCATCCATGCAATGCTGTCCAGCTTGCTAGATTCATCCTCCTTGAACGGCACATTATTCTCAGCCATACAAGCGACCATGCAGGCTCCGCAACCAGTGCACTCGTCCAGGTTTATGACCATTCCATACTTTTTGGCTTTTTTGTGTTTGCCTTCTTCTTTCATCAAAACCTCATATTCAAGTTATACTTTGGTCAGCCTAGCCCTTATTCCCCAAGCTGCATCAAGGCCGGATACTGGATCTTCTGCCGGACCGATGAGTTCGTTAAAATTACATCCCTTACCAGCGAGGTATTTATCATAGGCAGTATGCCCCAGTCCTCTTGGCAAAGCAACTATACCGGGCATAATTCCTTCATAAAGATGTACTTTAACCTTTGCTTTACCTCTTGGAGTATGTAAAAATGCATATCTGCCTTCAGTCAGGCCAAGCTCTTTACCTGTCTTTGGATTTATCTCAACACATGCGGTTTTACCTTTAAGAACTGTGTCCTCAACTGCCTTTATTGCAAAGGGTGGATCGCCAATATATCCATTTGCAAGTCTGATGGAATCATATGGTATGAGTATAAGAGGATACGAAATTGCACTGCCTTCAACGCTTACCGGACTAAAGTCGGAAAGTGATTTCATGGCCTCAGGATAAAAATTGAAATCGCCTTCCAACATACATTTGTCACCATTGAATTCGAATCCCTTTTCCACCAAAACATCCCATTTAACGCCTAATGTTTCTTTAAGACAGGCCTCATAGCTCTCCCACGGAAAAGCATCAGCCATACCACCTCCTAGTGCTTTTGCTATAAGCATTACAACATCGCCAACATGTTTTGTGTTAAACTGGGGTTTTACCACAGGCCTTGCAAGACCGACAATTGGCTTAGACAACCCGGCAAGCGTGGGTACATCCTCATAACGTTCCAGGTAAACATGATTAGGCAGGATTAAATCGGCATTACTGGCGGTTTCATCCATGTATGATGAAAAACTTATAATAAACGGTACGTTATCAAATGCATTCTTAATTGCTTTACTGTCAGGCATTGAATACAGTGGATTTGCACCTGAGACAAAAAGTGCCTCAAGAGATCCATCTCCGGAATTAATAACCTCGGCCAAACGATTTAACAGAGATTTTGTATGCGGATATTCACTGCCTGCTCCATCTATACGCTCTTTTTGCATGCCATTTTCTGCAATGCTGTCCATTTCAGGCTTGGGCCATTTAATATAATCGGTCTCAGTTACAGCCCAGACACCACCATCTTTATTTATATTGCCTACAAGAGCATTTAATGCATGCACTGCCATAAATTCATTAAGGCTGCCGGGTATGCTTCCCTGCCCTTTGCCGCAAATTGCCAAAGGTTTTGAAGCTCGGGCAAAATTCTTAGCCAATGATACTATGGTGGCGCTGGTTATCCCTGTTATTTTTGATACTTTATCGGTGCTGTACTCGTTTTGGACTAGCTTCTTGAATGAGTCAAAACCGGTTGACTGACTAATTTTTTTTGAATCTAACGAGTTAGTTATGATAACATTCGCAAGACCTAATGCCAAAGCTGCTTCTGTACCGGGTTTTATTGGAATCCATTTATCGGATTTTGCTGCTGTGTTTGACAGGCGAGGTTCAATCTGTACCACTTTTTTGCCATTGGCTTTCCAGGCACTGTTGGCCTTAAACATACGCACAGGCGAGCCCCATCCATCAATTATTCCACTTCCAAAACTTAATATAAAGTCGGCATTTTCAGCATCAAATCCGGCTTGTGCACTTACCCCCTGCATAAGTTGCAATGTCATCCCGTATGAGTCTTGAATGGAGGGCACAGTCATAAAATTAGGAGAGCCATATGCTGTCAGAAATCTTTTAAAAAGATTAGGTACCGTCCCGCTTTCTGAGTCCACAATAGAGCCAACTGCATGGGATTCGCCGTTTGATCGAATATCAGCAAGTTTTTTTGTAACCTCTGAAATAGCTTCATCCCAGGATATTTTTTCCCACTTTCCTTCGCCTCTTTTCCCCACTCTTTTTAATGGGGTTTTTACTCGCGTGGGGCCATAAAGCAACTGAAGACCCGATAAACCCATAAGGCATAAACCGCCATCGTTTATTGGATGTCCTTTCATGCCCTCTATCTTAACAACCCGGTCATCAACTTTGCGCACAGTAATACCGCAGCCGCCGGGGCAGAGCGTGCAGACTGAATTCACTTGACTGTATTCACCATCCGGCGGAACAGGAGTCCACGGCCAATTTTGCGACCATATAGATGAATCATCCATCAGCTTCCATGGTAATGGTGTAATAGCTGTACCTGCAACTCCACCAATTACAAATGACAAGAAACTTCTTCTGCCTATTTTCATAGATTCTACCCCTTAAAAATGTGTGGCTCTTAAGCTAATCGGCTTTAAAGTTTATTTACTTATGGCATACAAAACATGCCTCTTTTACTGTCTTAACTCTTGCTTGATTGCCGGTCTGTTTTTCATAAGGTCGCGGGAGCCAGTTGATTGGCCATGGAAGTGTCTCGACATCTGTTTTGATCTCTTTTGTAGTATGGCATTCAGCGCAATCATCCATCTTCATGCGCTCCCATGTATGTTTCTTTAAACCTGATATGTTTTTCCCCCATATATCCCGGCTGTAACCTGTAATTCTGTTTTCTTCATAAACTCTAGAATGTTCGGATTCGCCAATGTGCCCGTGGCAGGTGCCGCAATCCATCTCCGCCTTTTTGACATGCGCTGCATGTGAAAAGAATACGCAGTCCGGCTGTCTTGCATATACCAGCCATGGAACCTCTCTTCCATTTGCCACATATTCCTCAACAAACTTTACTTCATTAGGATCCTCTCCCTGGGCCTCCTCATGACATTCAACGCACTGCGCAAGTTTTGGAATCCCGGAAAAGCTTCCATCCTCACGGAAGAAATGGCAGCTTTCACATCCCTCTTCCACAGCTTCATCATGAAGTACATGGTTAAAATCTATCGGCTGTTTTTTCTGGGAATAGAGAAGCTTTGGGAATATTACCCATCCAAATACAAGACTTGCAGCAAGTCCTAAAATGAAAAAAAGGATGATTGGCCCAGCAACCCCATCAGCGGAAACTTCTTTAGCTTTATCATCTTGTGTACTCATGAAAACTCCGTCAAGCTTGGTTGATGTTCGAATGCACTGGTAAAGATGTTAATAGAACAAATAATTTTAATTTCTTTACCTTTAGATTTCATTTTTGTCAAGTAAAATTGATGGTGTTCGAAAAAGTTTTTTCCATCACTGGGCATAACTGTGCAAGCCCGGCAGAAGATTCACACCAAAATAAGTGAAAAGAACAGCCATAAAACCTATAATAGAAACATATGCGATTCTTTTACCATGCCAACCCCGCATCAATCTGGCATGCAATAATGTCGCATAAATAAACCAGGTAATTAAAGACCATGTTTCTTTAGGATCCCACGACCAGTAGCTCCCCCAGGCTGAGTTGGCCCAAACAGCTCCCGTTATTATTCCAATAGACAGAAATAAAAAACCGAATGTTACCATTTGATGTGTCAAATTGTCCAAAAACGCCGGCTTGGGGAAATGTGAAAGCAAATAGCCTTTTCCCTTTTTATCTCCACACGCCAAAAGATACATCAAGCTTATGCCAAAAGCTATCGCAAAGGCAGCATAACCAAAAAAACATGTCATGACATGAGCAATAAGCCAGTTGCTTTTCAATGCAGGGATTAAAGGTTGTATTCGATCATTTACATTGGGAGAAAGGGAAGCATAAGCTATAGAAAGAAATACTAGGGGCATTGCAAATGCCCCTAGTATTCGATTTTTGTAAGTTCGTTCAATTACAAGATATATGACCGCTATGGTACAGGAAAAAAAGACCAGGGATTCATACATATTAGATAAGGGCGCATGTCCTATCCCAAGCTTATAAGATTCAACCCATCGCATAATAATGCCGGCAGCATTGCCCATAGCCCCCAGTAAAACTGTCCACGTTGCCAGCAAGCCTGGAAACGTTTTTTTGAAGATCCATGCAGCGATATATAATATTGCTGCAAACCCGTAAACAAATGTTACAATCGATAACAAATTCGAACTATCCATGATTTATGTCCTTACATTTAATGTGACCGTTCACGGTTCACAGTTCACGGTTTTTTTAATAAATTTTGTAATGATTGAAGAATATTTGACATTGATCTCAATTCTTGAATCAGTTTTTTAATTTTTTACGCTATAATTTTGCAAGATTCTGTGAAAAGTTTTTTACTCTGGCCTGCATTCCCAATTTGTTCTTATTTGCGGTACCTGCCACCATGACTTTAGTTTTACTCCCACTTTTTATAACTTCAATACATAGCCTCTGATGTGACATGAAAAAAGTAACCAAACACCCAATAATCATTACTACGAATCCTGAATAAACAACCAGGACTCCCGGGTCACATGTCACCTGAAGCCCGGTATAATATCCATTATCGTAATCAGCTACCGAAAAAATCAAATCTCCTTTTCTCATCTTGTCAAAGCTGGCAAAATTCAAAGGCAGCATTATATTAATGGAATTTCCGTCTTTTCTGTTGAGAATCCCGATAAAAGTTTCACCAAGAGCAATACCTTTATAATTAAATGAATTTCTGTAATCTTTGACAACAAAAGTCCCCACACCCTCAGGAACTTCAATCGGCATCCCTATCTTCATCTTTTTCTTATATACCATACCAGTTTCCCGGCTCATGATATTCAGCGTAATTTCCTCGGGAGGAAGCATCCCATAATTTGCCTGGAATAAATTTATTCCCTTATAACGAAGAGGATGATTAACAATAATATCCTTCTGTAAAACAGATCTTCCATCTTCTATAATTGATAAGGTTGAACGGAATTCTTTTGGTGCTCCTGTTTCATAAAAGCTCACGCTGAAATCATCACATCGTATTGCAAAATCTAAATTATGTATTTGTTCGGTCTTTCTTAATCTAATGCTATTTACTGTTTCTCCTTCCGGAATATTGACAAACCCCTCAAATCCAAAGATAGAACCTATCAGTCCACCGAGCAAAAGCAGAATAACGCTTAGATGCACAGTATAAACCCCCAGGCGAGTCCAGCGCCCCTTCTCAGCCAAAACACAGAATCCTTTATCTGTCTGCTCTGCCCTGTAATAACCATATTTTTTAGAAACAGCCTGTTCGTACTTATTTCTCAAGTCTTCAAGTGGACGATTAGATGTGAATTCTTCTTTATTAGACAGGATTCTGAATTTTGAAACATTAAATGGCGGGATTTTTACAAACACGATCTTCCATGTTGTAGACAACCTGTTTAAAGAACAAACAATAACATTAATAGTCAGCATAAGAAGCAAAATCTGAAACCACCAGGAATGGTACATATCAAAAATGTTTAAAGCTGAAAAAAAATTGTAAAAAAATTCTCCATAATTATGGAAGTAATCCGCAGGGCTTTGATTCTGGGGAATGACTGTTCCAATTATAGAAGTTGCAGCTAATGACAGCAAAAGAACAACGGTAAGTCTAATAGATGCAAAAAATTTCCATAGTCTGCTGAAAAAATTTGCAGATTCATTCTCTTTCTTCATTATTTATCCTTTTAACCTAAGTTGAGCGATTTAGGTTTAACTAAGTTGAGCGACTTTTGGGGAAGAAATGTGCTGAGATCTTGATGCTGCAAGGTTTGCGAAAACCGGAGGCATACCCGTGGATATGTCGAGGATTTTTGCGAACCGTTGATGCGCAAAAGATTGGTGCAAGTCGAGTAAAAAATCGCTCAACTTAGGTTTAATTCTTTCTTGGGAATTAAATACTCAAGTTTCGCATCCTTAATTCCTACCGATGCCAAGTGGGTAAAGAACTGAATAAAATTTTTAACCTTTATCCATCAATGTCAAAGGACTTATCATCCTCTATAATTAACGAATCTTTTTTAATTAAATTATCATCATCAAATTTTTCTTTAAAATCATCTCCAAGTAACTCATCAATCTCATTTACTTCTTTTTCCACATCCTTAAAAGTCTCGGACTCTTTTTTCTTCTTTGTTAATAAATCAATATCACCAAACAAAAGCTCAATGGATTGCTTTTTTTCTCTGAACATTAAAATAACTGACTCAACTATTTTATCAGCATATAAACTTGGAGGATATAATTTTTTGGTTCTCAATACAGAAATTAGTGCCTTCTTACCTTTTTTTATAGCGGATTTAATAGCCTTAACATCATATTTTTCCTCAGCAAGCAACAATAATACTCCTTTATCATCTAATTCTGTGAATTCTCTGATTATCAACTCTTTTTGGTCATCGTTGTTCAAAATAAGATATTTTTGTTTCATGACTTATTTACCTCAAATCCTTTAATAGGAAAAAATTTCTATCTCAAATTTCAATTTTTTTGGAAATCACAATAAAACAGAGAAGTCAATAATCTATAGTCAGGAATTTACAAACTCATTTTTATGTAACATTAACCGGCTATATTTTCAAAAAGCTGAAGTGTTACTAATTTGTAAATTTCTGATAATTAATTATCAATAAAAAACATTGACCTAAATTCTGCAAAATGATAATTATATTTTTTATGGAGGGATGGCCGAGTGGCTTAAGGCGGCGGTCTTGAAAACCGTTGAGTGTCAAAGCTCCGTGGGTTCAAATCCTACTCCCTCCGCCAATTTTAAGTAATTCGGAGAGATGGCCGAGCTGGCTGAAGGCGCTCGCCTGCTAAGCGAGTGTGGGGTGAAAGCTCCACCGAGGGTTCGAATCCCTCTCTCTCCGCCAATTTTACTTTATAGACAGATAAATACCGAACAAGTCCGCTGATGATAAAAAAAAGGAGACAGCTATTGCTGCCTCCTTTTTTGTTAAGGATAAACTATTCTGAAACTTATCTATTTCATTGTAGTAGCCTCAGCATGACTCTGCATCTTGATCTCAACCTTCTCGGTCAGGCCTTCATAGTATTTGCGCAGAATAACGAGGACTTCTTCACGGCCAAAGTGATCAGGAATATCCGCACTCTCTGAAAGAGCCTTGCGTAGTTTTGTTCCGGAAAGAACCACACGATCTTCCTTGCCATGCGGGCAGGTTCTGAGTGATGCCATACCGTCGCACTTGAAGCAATAAAATGTCCAGTCGATCTTTAACGGTTCGGTTAGAAGTCTTTTCGCAGGATCATCCGGTTTGGGAATCTCATCAAAGATATCCTGTGCATCAAACAGACCATAGAAGTCACCAACACCAGCGTGATCGCGACCGATAATCATACGATTGACACCGTAGTTCTGACGGAAGGTAGCGTGAAGCAGGGCTTCTCTCGGACCGGCATAGCGCATGTCAAGGGGATATCCGCCCTGAAGGATATGATCTTTAACAAAATAACCGTCAATAAGCTTATTGATGCATTCAATACGGACTTCAGCCGGGATATCGCCAGGTTTCAAAGATCCAACCAGGGAGTGAATGAACACACCGTCACATACTTCGCAGGCAATCTTGGCCAAGAACTCATGAGACCGGTGCATAGGGTTCCTGAGCTGTAACGCGGCGACCTTGCTCCAGCCTCTTTCGTCAAAATGAGCACGTGATTGTGCTGGGGTCATATAAGTTCCAGCAAATCTTTCAGGGAAATCACCTTCACTCAATACCTTAACAGGACCGGCCAGGTTATAATCTTTCTGATTCATAACCATGATAACGCCGGGATGATCTTCAGGAGCAATTTTCCAGAAGTTATCGCCTTCGGATTCTTCACCTTTGCCCTTGTAAACTTTTTCGCATTCCCATTTTTTATCAGCCTCGGTCATCTCATATTTTTCGGAGATCTGCATGGTGGCCATAATCTCACCACCAGCATTCTGAAGAGCAATTTCATCACCCTTATGGATGCCGTCGGCATCCTCTTTTGAACAAGACAAAGTTACAGGTACTGGCCAGAATGTGCCGTCGGTCAGCAGAAAGTTCTCACAAACACCCTTCCAGTCAGCCTTGGGCATAAAACCGTTTAACGGGCTGAATCCGCCGATACCCATCATAATAAGATCGCCATTCTCACGACCCGAAATGGGAATGGTTTTCAAAGTGGCTGCCTTTTCCTTCTCTGCTTCCAGCTCTTTCCCATGCAGTAAGCAACAAACTAACCCTTTTCCTCCATGTGGTGGTACTAATTTCGACATAGGTTTTCTCTCCTTCTCAATATTATTATATTAATTAGTAACAAAGCCTTCATTCTTACTACACTATATTTGAACAGATTTTATTTAAAGTGTAGGAAGAACATTGTCAAGACAAAAGTTATGAACACTCAAGCCTTAAAAAACAAAACAAAAAATGGGGGAGGTGAGCAAAATACTTCCCCCCCCCCCCTTTTTTTTATTTCAACTATATATATTTATCTGTTTGCATACTCTGCATACGCCATAGCAACTGTCCTGTAAACTATATGGGCCAGCTTTGAAAATGGCAGGAATGCGAACAGGTTGAATACAAATACAAGATGTATAAAATACATAAAGTATGAAAGGCCGGCAGCGCCCGCAAGCCTTGTCATCTCGGTAAGCATTCCAGTCAAACCAAGACCAAGAACGAGTCCTAAAAGATACCAGTCTTTATAACTGGTTGACTGAGTGGTTTTGGCTAATCGATTTTTTATCATCAGGACACTACCGATAACCAGGGCTATACCACTAACATTGGCAAGCCATTTAACCGGGTTTAATTGTGAATAAGGACCATGTATCTGGAAAACATACAATACAACAAAGAAAATATTAGTTACAATAAAAAGACCTATAAATGCATAAAATACCATAAGATGTGCTGTTGCGCGGTCTTTGTTTTCACCGCACTCTGTAAACTTGCTGTGTTTTAATATTGTGGGCAAAATGCGAACAAGCGCCTGAAGAAAACCAGCAAGCTCCACTCTGCTTTTATTAGTCTTCCCTTCACGCACCGCACTCTCATGCATGTCTTTTATAAATCTGTTAAGTCCCATAGCAAAGATGGCTATGACCCAGACAGTAAGCGGTACAAAAATCATATCAACCAGCCATGAGGAAAAGAAATGAGAATGTACGATCTCTTCACCGCCAGGACTAAAATTCATTAAGCCTGTTATATAGCCCAGAACTACAAAAATAACTACCGGGATAAGCAAAAGAACAGGCAGTTTCCCTGGATCATTAACTGCTTTAGCCAGCCACTTCGGAACTGCATACTCAGAAATTGCATATGAACGAATAGCTCCCAACACATCACCTGGATTTGCACCGCGAGGACATTGTGTTGAACAGTCTCCACACTGATGACAAAGCCATATGTCCAGGTTGCTTACAAGTTTATCCTTTAGGCCCCATTGTGCAGCTATCATCTCTTTTCTTGGAAAAGGTTTATTGTCCGGAGAAATAGGACAAACTACCGAACAGGTAGCGCACTGGAAGCATTTTTTTACATCACCGCCCCCAAGCCTGACAATTTCTTTAACAAAATTTACATCAGGCTCAACCAGGTACTTATCAGCCATATTAATACCTCCTATTGACTACTGATTATTGAAGACAGGCTATGAAAAACAACCTGTCTTCAATTTAGAATTGCCAAATTATTTAGAATCCTTTGAACGGGTTCGGACCAAGCTCCACAATCATCTTCACAAAGTTATCAATCATCTCAGGCAGCTTGTCATATTCATCAATTGCAATATCAAAGTGAGTCACCCTCTCTTTTTCGAGTGCCAGGGCTTCCAGAGCATCACCTATTTTTTCCATTCTGATGGATGCGAGCTCGCTCCCTTTAACAAAGTGGCACTGATAATCATCACCGTGCTTGCAACCAAGCAGGAAAGCGCCATCCATACCCTGAGCGAGTGCATCTTTAATCCAGATCACATTCACGGACCCAAGGCATCTAACCGGAATAAAACGAACTTGTGAAGAATAAGTTAGTCTGTTCATGCCGGCAATGTCTAATGCAGGCAATGCATCATTTTCACAGACCAGACCGAGAATCCTTAAGGGCGGTTCCTCGTAATCATCTTCTGACGGAACCCCAATTGCTTTCACCATCGAACCAATGCTGTCAACATTGTAATCAGCAAATCCTATAATACGCTCCGGGCATGCACCCATGCAGGTACCACAGCGTCTGCACCTTGTCGGATTCGGTTTTGGCGTTCCTTTTTCATCGTCGTCAAGCGCGCCAAACGGGCATTCTTCTGTACAGCGCTTGCACTGCGTACATCTCTGGAAAAAAAAGTCAGGGAATGTCATATCGCCTGACCTTGGATGTACTGAAACACCTCTGTTAACTGATTCAATACACTGAATAGCTTTAAGAGCAGCGCCTGCAGCATCTTCAACGGTCTCTTCAATCGTCATGCTTCGGCGAACGCCCCCGGCAGCATAAATACCTGTTCTCTGTGTTTCATATGGAAAGCAGATGAAATTAGAGTCACAATATCCGTCAAACAGACCTATGTCACGGAAACCCGGCCCCTGTCTATATGCCAGATTTACCACTGGATCATCAGCAGTAGCCGGAACCATACCTGTTGCCAGCACAACCATATCGGCATTAAGCTGAATCTTTTCTCCAAGTAGAGTATTGTCAGCTTCAACGGCAATCACAGCGCCGCTTTGAGCTACACTGACGACATCACCCTTGGTCAAAAAGATTCCCGCTTCCTGCTGTATGCTCTTATAAAAATTTTCCCACAGGCCAGGTGTCCTCATATGCTGGTAAATGATCTGTGCCTTGCCATCCGGATAATCATCACACACATACTTTGCCTGTTTTAAAGCCACCAGACTTGTAACAGAACCAGTAAAGTCAAAGTCGCTGTCATCACCCTTTCCAGGGCCCTGAATAAACACGACAGATTTGGCTTCCTTTCCATCCGACGGTCTTACAATCTTTCCTTTTGCAGCGATCTCCTCAAACTGATGGTTGGTTACGACATCGACAATTTTGCCAAGGCCTAGATATCCAAGCTCATCGCCTTCAGGAGTATATGGCCGCCAGCCTGCGGCAAGTACTACTGCTCCGAATTTCTCGCCGTTAGGATCAAGTTGTAAAATATCAAGCTTACCCTTGTTGTATTCCTGGTAAAGTTCAAACTGTTTTTCCACATCAAACTCTTTACCGCTCTCGTCAAACTTCATCTCCTCAGGCAGAGGAAAAGGAACGTCAAACTCAATTGTTTCTCCGGGGTTTTTCAATGTAACTACAAACTCACCCGGCTGGCCGGCTATACGAGCAACCACCGTCTTGGTCTTGACAGTAATATTAGGATTGGCCTCAGCCTCTTTGATTTTTTCTTCAATTATCGGGGGTATAAGGCCGTCATACGGGTTTGCCACAGGAAGCTGTTTGCGTAGCTTGGCTGCGTAACCTCCAAGGGAAGCTTCTTTTTCAACTATGGTTACCTCATAGCCTGCTTTGGCTGCATCTAAGGCCGCAGATATACCGGCAACACCGCCGCCGATAACAAGGATTTTCCTTGTAAAAGTCTCAACCTTATAGGGCTCCGGCAGATCTATTTTTTCTACCTTAACCATTCCCATCTTAAGGTAATCTTCAGCCAGCATCTGAAGGCTGTCAAAATGTATGCCGTCATCTTTCTGTTCCTCTGTTACAACCGGATACTTTGACCTTGGATGTGACCAAACCACCTGTTCTCTGAGGTCAACCCTGTCAACTATACAACCGTCAAACTTGAATACATCATAGTTGACCCGGCGTGAACAACCCGCAATAACAATTGTGTTGACACCTTCATCTGCTATATCTTTTTTTATAACCTCGACGCCTTCCTTTCCACAAAGAAAGGAATGCGTTTTTACGGGGACTCCCTCCTCTTCGGGCACACCACACAAACCCTTTATATCAAGTGCATCCCCGATTCCACAACCTGTGCAGATATATACACTGTACTTTTTATCCATGTATAACCTCCTACCTCTTCACCATGGTTTGGATAGCCTTAAGGGCCATACCAGTAGCATTCTGATTTGATGTTACGACATCTGCCGGCTTGTTGGCACATCCTGCAGCAAACATACCGCCTTTATCAAAATCATTAACAATAAAGCCATCCTCGCTGTATTGCAGCTCATCAGTCGGAAGCTTGGCATCTGCAGTTGTCGGCTGCATACCGGTAGCCAGAACAACCATATCAACCTCTTGCTTTATCTTTTCTCCAGTTACAGCATTCTCTGCAATCACGGTGATATTTTTGGAGCCCGGATCTTCACTGACTTCTGCCACCTTGCCTTTGATGAAAATGACATTTTCATCTTCTTTTATCTTCTTGTAAAACTTTTCATATTTCAAACCCGGAGCCCTTACATCGATATAAAAGATGTAAACCTTGGCATCGGGAAATCGTTCCCTGACATATGTAACCTGTTTCAAAGAAGCCATGCAGCATATATATGAACAATAGGGGAGATGATTTTCATCTCTTGATCCTGCGCACTGAACAAAAGCAATGCTCTCAGGTTCCTTATTGTCTGACGGCCTGAGGATCTTTCCTTTGGTAGGCCCATTTGGAGCTGCAAGTCTTTCCATCATCATATTGGTTACTATGTTATCATACTTTCCGAATCCGAGATTATCTATCTTGGTAGCGTCATATGGAACCCACCCAGTGGCCCAGACAATGGCTCCAACATTCAGGTTTATTGTCTTTGCTTCCATGTTAAGATCAATTGCGCTGTATTTGCATGCTTCAATGCATTTACCGCATTCCGCGCCCTTGCATACAGACGAATCTATCGCATAACGCATGGGAAAAGACATCTCATTGGGCCTGTATATGGCCTTTGTTTTATCCATATTGAAGTTGAACTCGTTATTCCTGTCAACAGGACATACCCCAACGCACTCATCGCAAGCTACGCAATTTTCATTAACATATCTTGGATTCAATTTTATTGAAACATCATAGCTGCCTGCTGTTCCATCAACTTTTTCTACTTCTGCCAGTGTAAATACTTTTATTTTTGGATTATCCTTTATCCTCCTGAAGTTGATCTCAAGTCCACAGGAAGGAGGACAAAGCTTCGGGAAATACTGGTTCAACTGTGCAACTCTTCCACCCAAGTAAGGATTTTTTTCAACTATAAATACCTCGTACCCAACTTCGGCAGCCTCAAGGGCAGTAGTTAACCCGCTTATCCCTCCTCCAACAACCAGAATACTTCCGCTAGCAGGGGCTGCTTTCTCTTCTGTCATGCTATCCCTCCATGCTTTTAATTTTTCTATTTGGTTAAACCTAAATTGAGCGATTTTTTACTCGAACTGCACCAATCTCTTGCGCATCAAGGACTTGCGAAAAGTCTCGACATATCCATTGGTATGCCTACGCTTTTCGCAAACCTTGCTGCATTAAGATCTTAGCACATTTCTTCGCAAAAAAGCGTTCAACTTAGGTTAAAAACTGATAGTCATCTGCATTAGCTCAATTAGTTTGATTGGTTTGATTAAACAATTAGCTATAAACTTTCAGATAATTAATTTCACAAGGCCAGAAGGAAAAAGGCGTATTAGTTTATACATCGACGACTGATAACACAGTGAAATTATTTATCTGAAAGTCTATAATCCAATCAGACCAATCAAACCAATTGAACACATCTAAATTAATAAAAACCTCCAGGCATCTTGCGATGCCTGGAGGCGGGTATCATAGACTATTTAATATAGCCGATTTACTATGCATCAGGAATGATCTTGATGTAATCTTTCTTGATCATTTCCCAGGTCTTGGCTTTTACATCATACTTTGAGTTAACAAAGCAGAACCAGTTCTCATCATCCTGTCCAGGATAATCAGCCTGATAGTAAAAACCAGGATAACGGGTCTCTTTACGGAACTGGATGTGACGCAGATGTGCCTCAACAGTCCAGATACGATGGTCGATCTCCCAGCATCTCATCAGTTCATGGACATCGCCGGCAGCCAGTTTCTCACAGTCTTCACGCATCGTCTGGAGAAGATCCATTATTATCTCAAGTGCTTTAGAGCTGGTCTGATAATATGTGGAAGTACCACCGCCATACTCGTTGGTAGCTTTCATCAGACGAAGCGCCATGCCTGAAGGCTTGACATAGTTGGGGTTAATTGTTTCGTCTGTTGTCAGTCCGCAGTGATCCAGATAAATTCTGACCGGTTTGTAAACCAGATCTACCAGTTCCTGAGTTGACTGAGCAAGGGTTGGAGTAAAGTCTGCATTATCACGGACAAGTCGTGCCATAGACTTAGCACATATACGTCCTTCCGCATGAGCGCCGGATGAAAACTTATGGCCGGAAGCCCCCACACCATCACCGGAAGTAAACAGACCATTAACTGTGGTCATACGGTTATATACTTTGCCTTTATAATCCCACTTGTATGAATCAGGTACCCAGTCAAAATTCGGTCCTGATACCCAGATACCGCAGCAACCTGAATGTGATCCAAGCAGATAAGGCTCTGTAGGCATAATCTCGGAATTCTTCTTTTCAGGTTCGCAGTTCTGCGCACACCACAGATTTGCCTGTCCACATGTCATATCGAGAAAATCTTCCCATGCCTCTGACTCAAGATGCTTGAGCTCTTTCTTGCTCATGGTTTCGCCGATAGCGGCAAGTGCAGTAACGGTATCCATCATGATGGGACCGCGGCCCTCTTTCATCTCAAACAGCATCAGGTGGTTACGCAGGCAGGTAGGTGTAATAGCGGCAGTTCCATAAGGAGCATATTTTGCAAGCTCTGCCTTGGCGGCATCGCTTCCTGCAAAGGCTTCTCCAAGACCATTCAGAGCTTTGGCCTTGAACAGGAGGAACCATGCGCCAACAGGTCCATAACCATCTTTAAAACGTGCCGGGGTGAAACGGTTTTCCATCATTGTAAGCTCGGCACCAACCTTCATAGCCATGGTATATGTGGAACCTGCATTCCATACAGGATACCATGCACGGCCCATACCTTCACCAATGGAACGTGGCTGATAAATGTTAACTGCGCCGCCGCATGCTACCATCATGGTTTTGCACTTAATAATATAGACTTTGTTTTCACGTACAGAAAAACCTACCGCGCCTGCAATACGGTTTTCTTCATTAGCATCAAGAAGAAGCTCAACTATAAAACAACGCTCAATAATATTTTCTTCCCCAAGTGCAAGTTTTGCAGCTTCAGCAACGATTCTCTTGTAAGATTCGCCGTTAATCATGATCTGCCATTTACCTGTACGAACTGGTGTAGCACCGGATTTCAATGTTCCCATCTTCAGGCCTGCTTTACCGTCCAGGTTTTTTCCATCTTCTGTTTTCTTCCACATCGGAAGACCCCATTCCTCAAACAGATGGACTGAATCATCAATATGGCAGCCGAGGTCAAAGATAAGGTCTTCACGAACTATACCCATAAGGTCGTTGCGGACCATACGGACATAGTCTTCCGGCTTATTGTCACCAATATATGTATTAATAGCTGAAAGGCCCTGGGCAACGGCGCCGCTGCGCTCCAGCGATGCTTTGTCGCAAAGCAGAACCGACGCATCTGTCCATTTCTTAACCTCGAAAGCAGTACCAGTGGCAGCCATACCGCCACCTACGATCAGAATATCAACTTCTCGTTCATCTACTTCCGGATCCCTTACGGCCTTAATTTCACCCAAAGGTTTATCTGGTAATCCCATATTTTATCCTCCTTAAAAAATATATTTGTAAATTATTCATTTAATAGATCTTGACAAACTTCAGTCCGCTTAAGTCGCAGGAGTTGCGATTGTGTAACCATCAGCCTCTTCTGTGGAAAGCAGTTCGCTGTCAAGGTCTTTACCTTTGAGGTCCGGATAAGCATTGGCGGCCCCTTCAGCAGTAGTCCGGATAGGGAATTTAAAGCGTTTGACAAGACCATTTCTGAACTTGCAGGTCCACATAATATCCTCTGTACCGAGCATCGGCATAACACTGCTTCCAAGAGGAACAAAATCAGAGTAGCCTCTTACTTCGATTGCCTGCGTAGGACAAATCTTTACACAAGAAAAACATTCCCAGCACTGATTGGGCTCCTGGTTGTACGCCTTCATTGCGTTGGGATCCAGGACCATAAGGTCGTTAGGACAAATGTACATACAGGCGGTTTTATCTCCACCCTTACAGCCGTCACATTTTTCCGTAATTACATAACTTGGCATTAATATACCTCCTAATTTTGCTTTGTAAGTATTTTAGTTGCTCAACAACCATTAAATTTCTTTACTAGTATAAATTTAAGCTCTTTGCACCTCCCTTCGTAACCGTGGCCTAAAAGAATAGCTTTTAGCCACCTTAAATTTTTATTTCACAAAAAAATTCAATCCTCATCTATTCAAATCAATAGAGAACATGCTCAAAACACAGAGCAACGAATGATTGTAAATATCTTTTAAAATCAATAAGATAGATTATATACAAATAGATTTATTTAATACCATTCATGTTTATGGATGTCAAGAACTTTTGGCTGAACAAATATCAAAATATATTTCAAATTAAACGAATATACTGTTCAATAACTAAATATGGATAGCGCAATACAATTTAACCCTATATGTAGTATTACATATGTTATCAGGCTCTATTAATCTGAAGTTAATTCAGTTAGTCTTTTGACAATTTATTGTTGACATGATAGAGAAAAATGCTACCTCTTTCAAAAAAAATATAACAAAGGAATAAATTTTATGAGTGAAAACTTTGTGCCCCTATCATTAAACGATAATTTTAGATTTAAATGCTCAGCAAACGTGCCGTGTTTCAATGAATGCTGCAGAGACCTCAACCAGTTTTTAACTCCTTACGACATATTGCGTCTCAAAAACAACCTCGGCATACCTTCCGATCTTTTTTTAGAACGCTATGCCACCCAACACACAGGCCCTGAATCAGGGCTTCCTGTCATTACCCTTAAACCCGATCATACCTCTGAATTAAAATGTCCATTTGTCTCCAGTTCCGGTTGCACTGTGTACAAGGACCGCCCCTCATCATGCCGCACCTACCCTCTTGTCCGAGTTTTAACACGTTCCAGAGAAACAGGCCGGAATACCGAACAATACCTGTTGGTTAAAGAGCCTCACTGCCAGGGCTTTAAGCGGGGACAAGTCAATACAATCCAGAATTGGATAAAAGAACAAGGGATCGAAATTTATAACAAGATGAATGACATGTTGATGGAAATCATCAGCCTTAAGAACCGTTTTATGCCCGGTCAATTATTTATTAAAACAGAACGATTTTTTCATATGGCATGTTATGATCTGGATACGTTCAGGTATCATATATTTGACAAAGGCATACTGGATGACCTTGATATTGATTCAGAAACACTAGATAATGTAAAAAATGACGATGTAGAACTTTTAAAACTGGGCATTAAGAGTATAAAAATTAAAATTTTTGGCAGAAAATAATTTGTAACTGTCTTATAAAAGATATCCGCTTCAGGCACGGGTGCAACACAAAAAAGTTGCAAAACAAAAAAGAATGTCGAATATCGAACAAGGAATAATGAATGTCGAAGGAAGGAATGTAGCAAATTTGATTTTAAAAGGCGTTTAATTGGCTTTGCTGTACGAATTATTCGGACAGCAAAACTTTTGTCGCATTTAAAACTTCATAATTCGACATTCCTTGTTCGATATTCGACATTAAATCAGCGTGTAAAGAGGCTGAACGGTTACGCCTGATCAGTGCAACTTTTTTGTTTTGCGCCTTCAGGCACTACTTAACAAGGTTTGTACCTCATGGAGATTAAAGATAAAGTGGCTTTGGTTCTTGGAGCCGTCAAAGGCATAGGTAAAGGCATAGGACTTGCCCTTGCGAATGAGGGGGTTAAAGTTGCCTTAAATTATTTTGACTGGGAAGAAAGTCTTGATGAATTGAAACAGGATTTTGCTGAAACAGATGTTGAACACCTTATTATAAAGACAAACTTGCTTGAGACTGAAAAAGTTCAAGGACTAATAAGGAAAGTTATTGATCGCTTCGGCCGCCTCGACATTCTTATAAATAACATAGAACGCGGAGGCTGGCCAGTAGTACATGGTAAGTATGTCCAGGAGCAGTGGGATCTTGAAATGGCTACGACTCTTCGCGCCAAATGGTGGGTTTTTGATTCAGCCCTCCCCTATCTCAAATCTTCAGAAAATGGCGTAGTTATAAACTTTTCCTCTATTGCCGGCATTACCGGCAGGTCAGGGCCTGCAAGCCTTATTTTTAATGATGGATATGCTGCGGCAAACAGGGGGATATCTCTCCTCACAGAAACATGGGCACGTATTGGGGCGCCCCACGTCCGTGTAAATGAAATAATGCTGGGAATTGTTGAGACCAGACATGGTGAAAAAACAAGAGGGTGGAAGCTTCTAAACAAAGCGCAGCAGAAAGCACTAATTAATCACACACTGCTTGGACGAACAGGGACTATTGAGGATGTAGTTAATGCCGTTCTATTTGTTGTTAAGGATGCACCGTTTATGACTGGAAGTGTAATTAAGATTGATGGAGGCTATACTCTTGGCGGAGAAACAGTTCAACCAATGCCAAAAGGAGTTTTATAGACTTTCAGATAAATAATTTCACTGTGTTATCAGTCGTCGACGTATAACTAATACGCCTTCCTCCTTCTGGCCTTGTGAAATTAATTATCTGAAAGTCTATATAACGTTACCTGTTTCTTATGGATTTAGTCTTAATACCCCAAAGAAAATATTTTACCCATTCAAAACCCAGCTTCATCAATTCCACATCATCTTTTTTTACTTTTTTTAAAATTTCATATTTTATCTTGTATCTTTTCAAGAAACTGCTTTTAAACAAAAAATCGCGAAAAAGGTCTATGTTATATATTGCCATAAAAGCCATCTTCCCTTTAGGGCCGCCCGGCCCTTCCCTGCCCCATGGATCAACCTGAAACAAACTCTTTAACTCAGACCATTTGACAGTCATTTTGTTATATATTACTGCATCCTGGTCCTTTGCCCATGATTCCGTAGTCCACTGTTCGCTTTCATACCGCCCAAGGCAAAAGTCAGGAGGTCTGAAAAAATGAATTAGATTTGTTTTTTTTGTTTTAGCATCATAAATAACGCCTTGTTCTATAGGAAACGTACGGCAGGCATCAGGACGGTCCGGATAAACCAGGCAACCCGATTCGCCTAAAAAAGGGCATGTCCTCTCTTTATTTTCCGACATTCGAAGAAGTACATCAGGGAAAAAACTGGAATCACGCATAACAATATCTACATATTTTTCAACAAACTGATCCGAAGTGATTCCAAGTTTATTTTTTAGTCTTACGACATCATATGGATATAAAAAAAGGTTGAGATTCCGGCAGCACTTATTAAAACAAGAAAGTCCCGGGTGGCATTGAAATGAAAAAGTATCATTTTTTTCGAGCCTTCTGCCGGCTATTTTATCAAGAGCATCTATATCTAAATTTTTCATAACTCGCGCTTCTTGGATTTGGAGCTTTTTACTTTACAATCAAAATTCGACTGTGGGTAAGCTTCAGGTGTAATCAACATCTCTGCCACGGTCATTTTAAACTTCTGCGCAAAACCGACCGCTTCTCTTAACTGGCTTTCAAGTTTAGCCATTTCAACGTAAAAAGGTGTTCTGTCAAATTTAATATATTCTTTCCCTTCACACTGTTTTGTAAAGGCTTCACACCCAGGGCTATACACTATGCCTTGACCGGGCTTTTGAAGCTGATGAGGAATACCATGCAGCCTGCATATCATAGGACGGTATTCATATAATATACACAAACCGTCAAAATTCAGCGGGCACAACAATCGCACGGTTTTTCCTGTTTTGTCATACTCTACGGTTTTAGCACATACTTCCAGGGCCCTTTCTGCCACCTGATTCTGTATTTCATGTTCAAGAGCGCTGTATCCTTTCATAATAAAAAGATATTCCAAAAGTGTATGATGATAAAAACGGGTATAACAACAATTATCCTCACATCCATTACAGAAAAAACCATAATAATCAGCGGCTTCCTGATATTTTTTCCCCATATCCGCCCATATTGTTCCCAGCCTTTTTAAAAAAGGCGGATACTTATTTTGATTTGATCTAATTTCTTCAAGATTTAAAGGCATCCGGCTTCCGGTTTTAGGGCAGTGCGAAATAAATAATGCCCCATCTTACTTGTCTTTTGATCCGGCTTCTGCGTTGCATCAAGAGTTGCATATCCCGATATGCGCCCCTTGATGCGCCTTGAATCCGAACCAAAATCCGGCGCAATATTGGGGCATTATTTATTTCCACTGCCCTAAACAAGTGGAGAAGGGAAAAAGATTTTCTTATAAAGATCAAGAGCATATCTGTCTGTTATACTGGCAATTAAATCACAAACAACCCTTTCTCTGGATTGGCTGTTATTCATGCAAGCTGCCATTTCCATATTTTCGAGTTCTCTTTGAAGGTTATCTTCATTATTTAAAAAAAAGGAATATAGATCGGAAAGAATTTTCTTTGCCTTTACAAACTCTTTGTGCACCTGAGGCGAACGATATACATTTTCATAAAGAAACTCTCTTAAAATCTTCATCGCGGAATATACTTTATCGCTAATGCGCAGGCATAATTCATCATCTATAACTTCACTGGACGAAATAACATCTTCAATCATTGTTCTGGCCCGCTCCGAATGCGAATGCCCAATTATCTTCAGGCAGGATTCAGGCACCTGTTCGGAACTTATTACCCCACTCCTGATCGCATCATCAAGATCGTGGTTCAGGTATGCAATTATATCGGAAACACGCAGTACTCTGCCCTCAATGGTATATGCCTGCTCTGATGGATCGCTCGGCATAATATTCCCAAATCCTTTTGAATGTTTCAAAATTCCATCACGCACCTCGTAAGTAAGATTAAGTCCCTTCCCGTTATTGCTTAAAATATCCACAACACGCAGGCTCTGCTCATTATGCGAAAAGCTCTCTGAATATATTTCTTTGAGAGCTGTTTCTCCGCCATGACCAAATGGTGTATGTCCAAGATCATGGCCGAGAGCAATGGCTTCAACCAAATCTTCGTTTAAACGCATTGCCCTGGCGATTGTTCTTGCTATTTCCGACACTTCAAGAGTATGGGTCAGTCGTGTTCGATAATGATCGCCCAGGGGAGATAAAAAAACCTGGGTTTTATGCTTTAACCGCCTGAAGGCATTGGAGTAAACGATTCTATCTCTGTCTCTCTGAAAAGCGGTGCGGATGGGACAAGGCGCTTCCTTTCTTATTCGGCCCTTTGTTTCCGAGCTTAAACAACCGAATGAAGAAATAAATGTCCTTTCACGATTTTCAAAATCTTCTCGTATTGACATAGCCTTTTAGTATAATCCTCTACCTTTTATTGTTGAGTTAATTATAAAAATAGCGTAACTACTCAAGTTGGTTAGGCTGAAGACTGAAGACTTTTAGGGAAAAGACTCCCAGAAGCCAATATTTTCTTAAAGCGGCCGGAAATCTTGTCCTAAACATAGAGAATAACGCTCAGGAATCATTTGTTTCCTTCAGACTATAGCCTTCAGTCTAAACACCTGATCCTTCAGCCTATAGCCTTCAGTCTAAACACCTGAGTAGTTACAAAATAGCTTTGTATAAAATAAATTAACGTATAAAATAATAATATTAATTATTCACAGGCATAATTAATTGTAAAGTAATAATTCACTCATTATTTGTAACCGTTCACAGTTTTATGTTTTGAACAGTCGTAAACTGTGAACCGTGAACTGTAAACCGTGAACTGTTAGCATTATTTGATACTTTAATATGGACAATCATCATCTAATACTTGGCGAACTTGTCGATTTTATAACCGGTGAAACCATAACAGATACCCATGACGAACGGTATAGACAAAAATTAGCTAAAATACTTGTAACAAAGAAAGGATATCATAAAAATGATATTAAACCACGCTGCAACCTTCCTGTAAAGGCAGCAGATAAAAGCGCTATTGTTACAGTTGATTTCAAGGTTACCTTAACCGGAAAAGTATGTATGATAATTAAATATGCCCCGGGTTCTTTGGTAACGAGGCACCGCTCCACATTGGCCGCCTCTAGACTTATAACATCATATCAGGTACCTGTTGTTGTTGTAACAAATGGCGAAGAAACGAATATTCTGGACGGTTCAACAGGAAAAGTAATGGGCTGTGGCTTTGAATCTATACCCTCAAGATCCGAACTAAGTAATATGACTGCTAACAAGCATTTTGATCCGGTTCCGATAAAAAGGGCGGAAATTGAATCAAGAATTATGTATGTCTATGAAGTTGATGGAAGCTGTTCTTGTGATAACGCCATATGCAAAATTAAAAGCTGAACGTAAACCTAACAACCTGAGACCTTTGAAAAATGTTCAATTTTGTTCAAGTTCAAGGAAAGTGAAAATTTTAAATGCAGGAATACAGCTTAGCTTATAGCTGATGGCTCTTAAGCTAATAAGACAAAAAGGCATAACAGCTTATCAGCTTAACAGCTTAACATAGCCTGACGCCGAAATTGGGCAAAAGGGGGCGTTTTGCAAAGGTCTCAACCTGAGTAGCTACGATTTATGGATTATAAATACTTTATGGAAAAGGCGCTTGAGGAAGCAAGAAAAGCGTTAGAATCAGGTGAGTTCCCGGTTGGCTGCGTAGTCGCATATAAAAACAACATTATAGTTACCGGCACCCGAACGGGCACCACTGGAAACTACACAAATGAAATTGACCATGCGGAAATGGCTGCATTAAGACGTCTTTCCGAACTAAAGGAAAATGCGGATAAAAGTAAAATAATACTCTTTTGTACTTTAGAACCATGCCTTATGTGTTATAGCGCCATTGTTCTAAGTGGCATCGGCAAAATTGTTTATGCTTACGAAGATGTAATGGGAGGTTGTACAAAGTGTGATTTGACAAAGCTATCGCCTTTTTACAAAGAGCGGAAAATTAAAATTATACCTGATATTTTGCGAGATAAAAGCATGGAACTTTTTAAGGTCTATTTTGAAAATCAAAAAAACACTTACTGGAAAGACAGCCTTTTAGCCAGATATACGCTCAGACAGTAATTTTTTGTTGCATTTTTTTGTTGCATTTCGTTATTTTGTTATATATTTGTTCAATTTATATTAACAGGTTAACAAGTAAGCTATAACAAAATCAGCGTGTTATAAATATAAACTTGATATTAACCTCAAATAAATCAATAAATATCGCTGCTGTAGGAGGTAAAAAGCATAGTTATATCGAAGAAAACAAATAGGCCAAGCAAGTTTGACAAAACAAATATTAATAACAATATAAGAGCGAGAGAGGTGAGAGTTATTGATCCTGACGGCAATCAGGTGGGTATTATACCAACTTATAAAGCTCTTGCGACAGCCGGTGATTTCGGTCTTGATCTTGTGGAAATTTCTCCTAATGCCAACCCGCCTGTATGCAAAATAATGGACTACGGCCGCTATAAATATGAGCAGACCAAAAAGAAACAGGAAGCAAAAAAGAAACAAAGCACATTCCAGGTTAAAGAGATAAAAATACGTCCAAAGACCGGAGAACATGATCTGAAAATCAAGATTAGCCATATTAAAAAGTTTATAGGGAAAAAGGATAAGGTTAAAGTTACGGTTATATTCAGGGGACGAGAAATATCGCTTTCAGAGCTTGGCAGGAATTTGCTCGAAAAAATTGCTGAAGAAACTGATGATATTGCAGTAGTAGAGCAATATCCTAAATTTGAGGGCCGTACCATGATGATGATTCTATCACCAAAGTAATTGCGGTAATAAATTTCGATATATTACTCTCCTGCAAGCGATATAATTAGTGCCCGAACGAAAACCCCTCTTTTTTTTCATTTAGACCTAAGGGAGAAATCTTGTAGCTGTTTACGACTTGAAACTTGAAATTGGAAAGTAGAAATTTGGGAGAAATGAAACTCGACCCCAAATTGAATGCGTTCATCAACAGTACAAAAGCATGAGGCCAAATTTCCAATTTCTATTTTCTATTTTCAGTGTTATAAGATTTCTCGCTCCGTTCGAAATGACAATTTTGGATAGTTTTCGTTCAGGCACTAATTAATTTTATGTAATTTTTAAAAGATGGCGTGAGCTGCTATCTGTGGCTGCTCACGCCATCTATGTTTGGAAATAACTGAATTTTTACGGCTCAGATGAGCCTTGCGGGGGGAAAAAAACAATGCCAAAAATTAAGACAAATAGAGCTGCAGCAAAGCGTTTCAAAAAAACAGGTACAGGTAAATTCGTATTTTCGAAATCAAACGCAAGTCATATTTTGACTAAAAAGACAACCAAGCGTAAGAGGTGTTTAAGAAAGAGCCAGCTTATTAACAAATCAGATAGAAAAGAGATAAAACTGCTTCTGCCCAATGGTTAATTAGTGGCTGGACGAAAACTCAAAACAACTGAAATTATAGTCAGTTGGATGCTATTCTCAAATCGAAGATTTTTAGCAGTTAGCTTTTAGCAGTTAGCCTTTAGCTAAGAGCTAACCGCTAATGGCTAATAGCTTTTTCACAAATCTTCACATCGGTAAATAAGCTGAAACTATTGCCAGCATTAAAAAAAATACTTTTCGGACAGGCACTAATTAGTGGATTGGGTTTATAAGTGGTTCTATTATAAGGAGTAATGCTATGCGAGTAAAAAGAGGTTTTAAAGCAAATAGACGTAGAAAGAAAATTTTAAAATTAGCTAAAGGCTACCGTGGAGGTCGCAGCAAGCTATTCCGTACAGCTTTAAATGCTGTTGATAAGGCATTAATGTATGCTTATCGTGATCGAAAAGCGCGAAAACGTGATTTCAGAAGGCTCTGGATCGCAAGGATAAATGCAGCGGCTCGCATGAACAACTTATCATACAGTAAATTTATTCACGGATTAAAACTCGCCGATATCGAGATTGACCGAAAAGTCCTCGCAGAATTAGCTGTGTCTGATCCCTCTGGATTTACCAAGATAGCCGAACTTGCCTCACAGCAAATATAGCGAAAGCGGAAAAAGTGACAAAAACTATAGAACAAATTTATGAAGAAGCCTTTAAGGAAATAAAATCCGCTACAGATAGTGAAAGCATCAAAGCTCTTTCAATCCGGTATCTTGGCCGAAAAGGTATAATAACTCATTTTTTAAGAAACATTTCAAACCTTCCTCCGGAAAAAAGACCAGAGGTTGGGAAAAGAGCTAATGAGGTAAAAAAAAGCTTAGATAAGGCTTTCAAGCTCGCGTTAAAACGTCTTGAAACAGAATCTTTACAAAAAGATTATAAAATTGATGTTTCGTTGCCGGGGAGAACAATCCAGCAGGGTTCTTTACATCCAATAACGCAAATTACATGGCAGATATGTGAAATATTGGAAAAAATTGGGTTTGATATAGCGGAAGGGCCTGAGGTCGAAACAGATCACTACAATTTTGAAGCTCTAAATATTCCCAAAAATCATCCTGCAAGGGACATGCAGGACACTTTCTATGTTTCAGATAATGTAGTTCTTAGAACTCATACATCATCAATCCAGGTCAGGATAATGGAAAAACTTAGGCCACCTGTAAGGATTATTGCACCTGGCAAGGTTTACCGCTGTGATTCCGACCTGACTCACACACCCATGTTCCATCAGGTAGAGGGTTTAATGGTTGATGAAGGCATTTCTTTCGGTGATCTAAAAGGAATACTTACAACCTTTATCCACCATATATTTGATAAAAAGACAGCTCTCAGATTTCGTCCAAGTTTCTTTCCTTTCACCGAACCAAGCGCTGAGGTAGACATCCTTTGCGTCATGTGTAGAGGCAAGGGGTGCAGAGTATGTTCACACACTGGATGGCTTGAAATTATAGGTGCAGGCATGGTCCATCCGGCTGTATTTGAAAACGTTGGATATGATACCACACGTTATACTGGACTTGCCTTTGGCATGGGAGTAGAACGTATTGCCATGTTGAAATATGGAATTGACGACATTCGAAAATTCTTTGAAAATGATTTGAGATTTTTAAGGCAGTTTTAATATGAAAGTTAGTTTAAGCTGGCTAAATGATTATATCCCAATAGATAAGGAATCATATAGTAGTATTGCCAATTCACTCACTATGGTGGGGCTTGAGGTTGATTCGGTTACAGACAGGTATGATTACCTGGACAGCGTTGTTGTTGGACGCATTCTTAATATCAAAGCCCACCCAAATGCTGAAAAGCTCAAGGTATGTGACGTTGATATTGGAAGCCGTGTCATCCGGGTTGTATGCGGAGCACCAAATATATATGAAGATATGGTCGCACCGGTAGCTTTACAAGGCACCCGCTTCCCAGAAGGTTATGTACTTGAAAAAGGAAGAATCCGAAACGAGCTGTCAGAAGGAATGCTTTGCAGCGAAGCAGAACTTGGTCTTGGCACAGACCGCAGTGGCGTCATGATTCTTGATCAAAAACAATTGATAGGGAATAAGTTAGCGAAAGCTCTTGAACTTTCAGACATGGTCTTTGAAATCGACCTTACCCCTAACAGGCCGGATTGTCTAAGCATAATCGGAATAGCCCGTGAAATAGCTGCCCTTCAGCAAACCAGAATAAAATATCCCGAAACATCACTTTCAGATTCCAGCGATAAAATTTCTGACCTTACATCTATTACAATTAAGGCACCAGATCTTTGCCCAAGATATTCGGCAAGGCTTGTTTTTGATATTAACATTGCTCCTTCTCCTTTTTGGCTGCAAGATCGCCTAATGTCAGTCGGCTTAAGGCCTATAAACAATATAGTCGATATCACCAATTTTGTATTGATGGAAACAGGACAGCCTCTTCATGCATTTGATTTTGACCGGCTGTCAGATCATAGAATAGTTGTCCGCCAGGCAAAAAAAGGTGAGACCTTTATCACTCTGGACAAGAAAGAACATTTGCTTACCCCTGATATGCTTATGATCTGCGATGGTGAAAAGCCTGTCGCGCTGGCGGGTATCATGGGGGGACATAATTCCGAGGTAACGGAATCAACCAACAGAGTTCTTATCGAAAGTGCTTATTTTACGCCTGTGGGAATTCGCAAGACTTCAAAAAAACTTGGCATAAGCTCGGAATCCTCGCACCGTTTTGAACGCGGTGTTGACCCTGAAGGTATTATTACGGCTTTGAATAGAGCTGCCCAGCTTATGTCAGAAATCGACGGGAGCAGTTTAATTGAAGGAATTATAGATAAATATTCTAAAATTAGCAATGCAGGGCCCATAACCCTAAACGTTGGACACACAAATCGTCTTCTTGGGACCGGTTTTGACCAAGGCGAAATCAAAAATTTACTAAAATCAATTGAATTCAATGTTGAAAAAACTGGCAACGACGAGCTTGCAGTTGTCCCACCTTCCTTCAGAGTTGACATAGCAAGACCGGTTGATCTTATGGAAGAAATTGCCCGCCTGTCCGGCTATAATAATATACCCACTACCTACCCCCTGATACCAGCAAAAGCCAGACACCCTGAAAAACAGTTGGGGTTAAGAAACAGGCTAAAAAGAATTATGACCGGCTTTGGATTTACTGAAACAATTAATTACAGTTTTATAAATAGATTATCTTGCGATAGCCTCAGACTTGAATCTGCTGACCAAAGAAGAAATATGGTAGACATATTGAACCCTTTGACGGAGGAGCAGGCAGTTATGAGGACATCATTGATACCCGGCCTTCTCGAAACAATTCATCGCAACATAGCACAACAAATCAAGAGCCTGAGACTATTTGAAGTTGGTAAAATTTATATCGGTAGGGAAAAAGACAATCTGCCGGAAGAGATAGAGATGTTAGCCGGCATCTGGACAGGATCTCGTACAAATGCCTCATGGTACTCAAAAGAAATCGGCTGTGATTTTTTTGACATAAAAGGAGTGGTTGAAGGACTGCTGAACAGAGTAAAAATTGATCATATAAAATTTACCTGCATGCCGGATAATTCATGCACTTATACCAGACCCGGGCATACAGCTCAAATTTTGCAACAAAAAAACCCTATAGGTCTGGCCGGAGAAATACATCCTCAAGTGCTACGTAATTTTGATCTAAAACAGGCTGCCTTCATTTTCGAACTTGACTTGAAGGCCATTTCTGACTTGATACCCGAAACTATTCGTTCAAAACCAATTCCAAAATTTCCATCTATTTCAAGGGATATTACCATTATAATCGATAAAGATTTGGAATCCTCTAAACTGCCTGAAACCATTAGAAAATCCGGCGAGGAGCTGATTGAAAATTTATATTTGTTTGATGTATTCGAAGGTGATACTATTCCTCAAAATAAAAAAAGCATATCTCTGAGAATAACTTACAGATCAAAACATAAAACCTTGGAAGATGACGAAGTAAATTATATCCATAAAAATATTACAGACAGGCTTCTCAAAGAATTTGACGCTTTGCTTCCAACATAGAAGATGCAAAACAATAAAGCCCATATAAAAGAACTGCCTGACAAACTATATTTCAAAATAGGAGAAGTCAGTGAAATCGCCGCACTTCCGTCATATGTTCTAAGATTCTGGGAAAACGAATTCTCTAGAATAAATCCCAAAAGAACTCCCTCCGGCCAAAGGCTTTACAGAAAGAGCGATATAGAGTTCGTTCTAAAAATTAAACATCTTCTTTATGAAAAAAAATTTACTATTAAGGGCGCCAAGAAATACTTAAACTCTGAATATGGAGAGAAAAAAAGAAAGTTATCAACTAATATCGTCGATAAAATCCGATCAGAACTAGAACAAATTCGGGATTTGCTTGACTGAATTTAAAACGAATTTAAAATGTTGACAATGTAAAATTATTGTCGTATTTTTTAAATCTTATGAGGCGGGCATAGCTCAGCTGGTAGAGTACAAGCTTCCCAAGCTTGGTGTCGCGAGTTCAAATCTCGTTGCCCGCTCCATTTAGAAAGTCCGCCTTTGCCGTTTTTATGATGATTTAGGGGCAAAGCTTTATCTAATTATGTGTGGTTTGGATTTAATTTATTTCTTATGATGATTTACATGAACAGATAAAGTTTTTCGATCCATAACGTAAGGATCTAATTGAATGACAGGAGACGGGCGGCAGCCCGTTTTTTTGTTTTTTGTATGAGTTATATTTCATGATGAAATTACAAAGAAAAAAAAGAGATAAGTTAATAAAAAGCCGGGGGCCGGAATTCGCTGCAAAAAAATTTTCTCTTGAGAATAAAGAGGAATTTATTGCTAAGGTTAAGGACTTAACTGAACCTTTGTGCGAAGCTATGGGGATGGAACTGGTACATGTTGAATACCAACGGGAAAGCAGGGGCATTATACTCCGTATCTATATAGATAAACCAGGAGGAATTACATTAGATGATTGTGTGTTTATCAACCGCCAGTTGAGAGATACCCTGGATTTACATTTTGATAGCAGCGGTTCATACAGTCTTGAGGTATCATCTCCAGGTTCTGATCGCCCCTTAAACAAAAAACTCGACTTCGAAAAATTTAGAGGAAAGGTTGCAAGAATTAAAACAATAGCTCCTATTAATGGACAGAAAAATTTTAAAGGTGTTTTGTTGGGGATATCAGAAGAAACTATAAACATATCATTAGATGATAAAACAGTCGCTATTCCTTTTAAGGAAGTTAAAAGCGCGCGGCTTGTCAATAAAAATATTTGAAGCACCTTCTATAGACTTTCAGATAATTCATTTCACAAGTATAGAAGGAAAAATCTGAGTAAGTCGTGCTAAGTTGTACGTCGTCGAAGATTTTGACTGATAACGCAGTGAAATTATTTATCTGAAAGTCTATAAGTTTAACGGAGAAAACGAATGTTTATATCAGATATAAAGCGTGTCGTTGAGCAGGTGGGCAGAGACAAGGGTATTGATAGTGAAGTCCTTATTAAGGCACTTGAAGATGCTCTGAAATCTGCTGCCAGGAAAAAATTCGGAAGCAACATTGATATTGAAGTTAAATATAATGAAGAATCTGGTGAAATAGAAGTATTCCAGTTTAAAGAGGTGGTAGAAAATATTACCGAACCTGACCTTCAAATCAGCCTTGAAGAAGCATATAAACTGGATCTGGAAAGCAAGATTGGTGACAGCCTCGGTACAAAAATGGATGCTTCAACCTTTGGTAGAATAGCTGCCCAGTCAGCCAAGCAGGTTATCATTCAAAAAATGAAAGATGCGGAAAGAGATGCGGTTTATTCCAGCTTTATTGATAGAAAGGGCGAAATAATTAATGGAATTGTTCAGCGCGTTGATCGCGGTGATATTATAGTCAATTTGGGTCATACTGAAGGTATTCTTCCTGAACGAGAGCAGGTTCCAAAAGAAATATATCGAAGAGGTGACCGCGTCAGAGCTCAAATATTAGACGTGCTTCATGACTCTCGAGGGCCTCAGATTATACTTTCGAGAACACACCCAAATTTTCTTGTCAGTCTTTTCAAAACAGAAGTGCCGGAAATTAGCGAGGGTATAGTTAGTATAATGGCCGCTGCCCGCGAACCTGGTATAAGGGCAAAAATCGCTGTTGCTTCAAATGATTCAGATATTGATCCTGTCGGCGCATGCGTTGGCATGAAAGGCAGTCGTGTACAAAATGTTGTTCAGGAACTCAAGGGCGAAAAGATCGATATTGTATCTTGGCATATTGATCCTGCAAAATTTGTTTGCAATGCTCTGGCGCCTGCCGAAATATCCAGAGTCATTATTGATGAAGAGAACCGTTTGATGGAAGTAATTGTTCCAGATGAATTTCTTTCAATAGCTATCGGGAAAAAAGGTCAAAACGTACGGCTTGCTTCAAAACTCACCAAATGGCATCTTGATGTAATTAATGAAACAAAATACAGCCAGGCCATGCAGGATGGCTACGACTCTCTTGTGGCTTTGCCGGGAATTAGCATCAGCCTGGCAGACGCATTATATGAAAAGGGTTTCTTTTCCGCTGAGGAAATAAGTAACTCTTCATTAGAAGATTTGATGCAAATCAGAGGTATTACCGAAGAAAAAGCCATAAAGCTTCTTAAAACCGCAAAAGAATATGTTGCGAATTCTGATAGTTCTGATGAAGTATCTAACGAAATTTTATCAGATAATACGTTAAGTGATGATGACACATCTGAATCAAAAGAATCATCTCTTTCAGATAACCAGGAAAATCTTGATGTGGATAAAAGCGATGAAGAATACGCTTTTAATGATGATCCATTAACAGACTTTGAGGAAAACAATAGCAAATAGCTTTTTGAAAATATATCCGCTTGTTTCAAAAAGCCAGGCTATAGACTTTCAGATAATTCATTTCACAAGGCTAGAAGGAAAAATCTGAGCAAGTCGTGCTAAGTTGTACGTCGTCGAAGATTTTGACTGATAACGCAGTGAAATTATTTATCTGAAAGTCTATATTACAAACAATCGATTTAAGGGGGATGGATGGGAAAGATCAGAGTATATGAGCTTGCCAGAGAACTTAACATAAAGAACAAGGAACTACTTGAAAAGTTAAGTAAGATGGCTATTAAGGTAAACAGCCATATGAGTTCTCTGGACGATGAAGCAGTAGCCAAAGTCAAAGCAAATCTTCTCGGCAATAAAACCGATGTTGTCGAAGTGACACGAATAAAACCGACTGTTATTAGAAGACGTAAAAAAATTGTGCCGGTTGAAACAGCTCCTGAAAAAGAGGTACCTCTGGAAAAAGTAAGTCCTCCTGAAAAAATTACAGCAGATGAACAACCATCTGAAAAAGCTATAGAAGAAAAACCCCCCATTGCAGAGCTTGAACTTAAAAAGGCCGAAAAGCCTGAAAAAGTAAAAAAGAAAGATGCGGAAAAAGGCATGGCTGAAGAAAAAGCAGCACTTGCAAAAGATGAAAAAACCGACGAGGGTGTTCAGAAAATGGTCTCTGTGGAAGAGGAGAAAAAGCCCAAACAGCCACCTGTAGCAAAAAAGGCTGAAACAGTAACTTTGCCTAAGGGGAAAAAGCCTAAAAAAGTAAAAAAGAAGCTCAAAAAAGAGACGCCGGCAAAGATCATAAAAATGCCGGCACCACATGAAGAAAAGCTACCTGAGACTGAACAACCCAAGGTGGAAAAACTTAAAACAAAAGTTGAAAAACCACCCAAAATAGAAAAAGAGGAGCCAGTTAGCGAAAAGGTTCAAATAGATTTACTCCCAAAAGAAAAAAAGAAAGGGAAAAAAGACAAAAAACAGGAAGAACCTGTCAAGGATAAAAAGTTCTTCAAAAAGAAAATTTCTTTTAGAAGAAAAGAAGTCGTTGAAGGGGCAGACCTTTATCCGAAACAACATCGGGGCCGAAAAATACGTAAGGCCGCCGCTAAAAGCAAAGCAGCCGTACAAGGACAAAAACCTCAGATTACAATACCGAAAGCCATTAAACGCAGGATCAAAATTGACGACGCCATTGTTCTGGCTGATCTGGCAAAGCGCATGGGAATAAAGGCCAATGAAATGATTAAGGCCCTTATGGATATGGGTGTTATGGCTACCGTAAATCAGACAATTGACTTTGATACAGCTTCTCTTATTGCCACAGAATTTAATTACGAAGTAGAAAGAGCCTCTTTTGAGGAAGAAGTTATATTAAAAGTTGAAAAAGACGATCCGGACAAACTAACCGGAAGACCTCCTGTTGTTACCATTATGGGGCATGTAGACCACGGAAAGACATCTCTTCTCGATGTAATTCGCAAAACCAAAGTGACAGAAATCGAGGCAGGGGGAATTACACAACATATAGGTGCATACTACGTATCTACAGATAAGGGACAAATTGTCTTTCTGGATACACCGGGCCATGAAGCTTTTACTGCAATGCGTGCTCGAGGTGCCAAGGTTACAGATGTAGTGGTACTGGTTGTTGCCGCTGACGACGGTGTAATGCCTCAGACCGTTGAGGCAATCAACCATTCAAAAGCTGCGGGAGTCCCTATTATTGTAGCAATTAACAAGATAGATAAAGCGAATGCAGACCCTGAACGCGTTAAGCGTGAAATCGCTGAATTAGGGCTCGCCCCTGAAGAGTGGGGCGGAGATACTATATTTGTCAATGTTTCTGCGAAAACAAATCAAGGGATAGAGGAACTGCTTGAGATGATACTTCTTCAGGCTGAATTGATGGAATTAAAGGCTAATCCAGATAAGTTTGCTCAAGGCAATGTAGTTGAAGCGAAAATAGACTCGGGAAGAGGTGCTGTTGCCACACTTCTTATACGGGAAGGCACTCTCCACACAGGCGATGCAATAGTATGTGGAATACACCACGGCAAAGTCCGTGCCATGTTGAATGACAGGGGAAAGCATGTTGAAGCCGCCGGGCCTTCAATTCCGGTTGAAATTTTAGGGCTCACAGGTGTACCTAATGCCGGAGATGAATTCATAGCTCTTGCCGATGATAAAAGTGCTAAGCAGGTCAGCATTCACAGAATCCAGAAACAAAGGTCTAAAGATCTATCTAAAACCAGCAGATTAAGTCTTGAAAAACTTTTTGAACAAATGGAGAAAGGCGAGGCTAAGGAGCTAAGTCTTATCATTAAAGCAGATGTGCATGGCTCTATAGAAGCCCTTAGAGATTCTTTGACAAAGCTTTCTAATAATGAGGTTAAAATTAATGTTATTCATGCAGCTACCGGAACAATTATCGAATCAGATGTTTCTCTGGCCGCTGTATCTGACGCCATAATTATAGGTTTTAACGTCCGACCCAGCACAAAAGTAGAGGCGTTTGCTAATGAAGAAAATGTTGATATGCGTTTTTATAATATCATATACAATGTAATCAAAGACATCAAGAATGCTATCGTTGGCTTGATGGAGTCGACCTATGAGGAGCGAATACTTGGCAGAGCAGAGGTCAGAGAAGTATTTCATGTTCCTAAAATCGGTACAATTGCGGGTTCCTATGTAACGGATGGAAAAATTGAACGCGGTCAGCTTGTCCGCCTTATAAGAGATGGTGTTGTTTCCTATGAAGGCAAGATTTCTTCCCTTAGACGTTTCAAAGAAGATGCAAAAGAAGTTCAAAGCGGGTATGAATGCGGAATTGGTATTGAGAATTTTAACGATATTAAGCTCGGTGATATAATTGAATGTTATTATCTTGAAGAGATCAAACCTGAAATCGAAGAATAAAGCAGGGATCAGGTGAAAAAGCAGGGATTAGGGATCAGGGATTGGGTGGTTGAGCGTAACTTTTTGCAATTTGTAAAGTAAGAAAATGGTTGTCGGTATCGGAATTATCACATTCAGGCTGCATGACTGCCGCTCATTAAAAAGTAAAAGAAAGATTGTAAAGTCCATTATCGCCAGGATACGCAACAATTTTATTGTATCGGTCGCAGAAGTGGGCTCAAATGACATTCACCAAAAAGCGGAAATAGGCTTTGCAATAGTGGGTAATAATCGGATGATGATAAATTCCTGTATTGATAAAATTTTTAATCTTGCCGATAGGACAGGTCTGGCTGAGATTATTGATACTGAAATGGAAATTATTAATTTATGAAATCATTTCCTCGTTCTGACAGAGTTGGCGGCCATATACAAAGAATTCTGTCAGATTTATTGCAAAAAGATATTAAAGACCCTCGCCTTGAGATGGTTACAATTACTGATGTCAAGTTGTCGGATGATTTAAGGAAAGCCCGTATATATTTCACTACTTCTGCTCCTAAAAACACGGAGAAAGCAATAGAAGGCTTTAAAAGCGCTCATGGATATGTGAAACGAGTTCTATCTCAACATCTTGGTTTGCGCTATATGCCTGATATCGAATTTTTATATGATGAATCCTTTGACTATGCTTCACGCATAGATAAATTGCTCAAAAGTACAAAAACAGATAATGAAAAAGATTATAAACCACCTGAAAAATAGCAACCATATTATAATTGCTTCTCACAAAAATCCTGACGGAGATGCTATAGGCTCGTTGATTGCTATGGGACTTGCTCTCGAAGCACTGAACAAAAATATAACTCTTTATAACGAAAGCTCTATTCCATCTGTATATCGTTTTCTACCGTCAGTTGAAAGAATTGTCCGTCAAATTAAGGAAACAAATACTTATGATACCGCCATTATTCTTGACTGCGCTGATTTCCAGCGTATCGGCAAAATTTCTTCGGTTATCAGCAAGATACCAGTAATAATAAACATTGATCACCATATAACCAATACTAGATTCGGCAATTTTAATCTTATAGATACATCTGCATGTGCCGCAGCAGAGATAATATACAACCTGTTAATAGAAATGGCTCTCCCCATCAGTAACAGTGCGATTGCCACCTCAATATATACAGGTATTTTGACTGATACGGGGTCGTTCCGTTTTTCAAATACAAATAAATCTGCTTTTGCGATCTGTGAAAAAATGGTTGAAGCCGGCGTTGATCCATATAATGTTGCCCGGCATGTTTATGGCAGATACTCTCTTGGGCAGATAAAGCTCCTGAATATGGCGCTTGAATCTATTGAAATTTCAGATAACGGCAAAATGTCCATGATGATATTAACAAAAGACATGCTTGATGAAACCGGAACGCTTCCTGAGGACATAGACGGTCTTATCAATTATGCAAAAAGTATAGAAAATGTTAAAGTTGCCGCACTTATACATGAATTATCAAATGGAAAAGGAGTATCGGAAAACCCTGAGAATTACCATGTTAGCCTCCGTTCTGATGAAACGGTTGATGTGGCTGCAATAGCCGGTTCGTTCGGCGGCGGCGGGCATAACAGAGCCGCAGGATTCAATATTGAGTCAACGCTATCTGATATAAAAACACAGATGTTAAACATTGCTGTTCAACTTTGATAACTGTGAACCCTGAACCTATATCTATGAACAAGGAAATAGATGGAGTTATAGTTATTGACAAGCCCGTTAATATAACTTCAGCAAAAGTTGTGGCCATTATAAAAAAACTATTCGGAGCCGGAAAAGTCGGACATGCAGGAACTCTTGATCCGGAAGCAACAGGTGTCCTGCTTTGCTGTATTAATAAAGCAACAAAGTTATCCAGGTTTTTTTTAACTGGCAGCAAAAAATATGAAGCTGTACTGCACCTGGGAGTGGAAACAGACACTCAGGATGCCACCGGAAAGATTATTTCTACAAGTGATGAACTGAATTTTACTGAAAAAACAATTCGAGCTGTATTTAGACAATTTGAAGGAACGATAGAACAGGTTCCACCGGCTTTTTCAGCATTAAAGCACAAGGGTATCCCATTATACAAGCTTGCGAGAAAAGGCAAATTTGTCAGGAAATCTTCAAGACATGTTTTTATATCGTATAACAAAATACTTAAAATAAATATACCTTTTATAAGTTTTGAGGCATGCTGTTCTTCAGGTACATATATCAGGACTCTATGTTCAGATATAGGTAAGGAACTTGGCTGCGGTGGACATCTTAAAAAACTTAGAAGAATTGAAAGCAGTGAATTTACAATTAATGAAGCTGTAAACTTATCAGAACTGGAACAGCTATTTTTAACCGGAGCAATAAATGATAGAATAATATCCATGTCAGATGCCTTGCGCAATATGCCCGAACATATAGCCGATGAATTTCTGACAAAAAAAATAAAGCATGGCACTATATTAACAACAAAAGAGTTTATGCCACGGAATACAGACAATTTAAAAAATTTTATCAAGATTGTTGATACAAAGAACAATCTCGTTGCAGTACTTAAATTCAAAAAAGATAGTAACAGATATAATTACTGCTGTGTGTTTAATTAAAACTTATTAAGCAATAGGAGGCAAAAAAGTGGTTTTAACTGTGGAAGATAAAAAAAAGCTTATTGAGCAATATAAATTGCACGAAACAGATACAGGTTCACCTGAGGTTCAAATCGGGCTTTTTACACATCGTATTTCTTATCTTACCGAGCACTTAAAGGTTCATAAAAAAGATCATCACTCTCGAAGGGGTTTGTTGATTTTAGTCGGCAGACGCCGCAAACTATTAAACTACGTAAAAAACAATGATGTAAAAAGATATCGGACAATAATTGCAAACCTGGGGCTTAGAAGATAAACATTAACATAAAGTACATAAATGATGCCTGAACGAAAACTATCCAAAGTTGTCATTTAAGATTTCTCACTTCGGTTGAAATGGCAAAAAGAGGGGGCTTCCGTTCACACACTAACTGGCAAGCAAAAACATATAACAAGTTCTATACAGTTATTTGTTTAAACTTATTTGGAGATAAATATGGAAAATTTACTTAAAACAGAAGTCGGAGGAAAAACTCTTAGCATACAGACCGGCAAGGTTGCAAAACAGGCTTCGGGTTCAGTTACAGTTCAATACGGAGAAACTATCGTACTGGTTTCAGTTGTATCCGCTTATGAAGATAAAACAGTATCTTTCTTACCACTTACAGTTGAATATCAGGAAAAAATTTATGCGGCAGGCCGGATACCTGGTAATTATTTCAGGCGCGAAATTGGAAGGCCATCTGAAAAAGAAACATTAACCGCCCGCCTTATCGATCGACCCATAAGGCCTCTTTTTCCAAAAAAATATAATTACGAAACGCAAGTTATTGCAACAGTATTATCTATGGATCAGGAAAATGATCCTGATATCCTGGCACTGATAGGAGCCTCTACTGCGCTTGAAATATCAGACATTCCATTTGAGGGGCCGATTGCATCTGTCCGTGTAGGACGAATAGATGGTGAATTAATAATCAATCCAACAATCAGTGAATGTGAAAAAAGCGATCTTAATATCATTGTTGCAGGTTCAAAAACCGGCGTAGTAATGGTTGAAGGTGGAGGCAGCTTAATAAACGAAGAAGATATGCTTGAAGCCATATTCTTTGGTCATAAAGAAATGCAACCGATCATAGATTTGCAAGTAAAACTAAAAGAGATTGCCGGTGTACCTAAACGTCCTTTTACTGCCCCTGAAAAAGACGAAATGCTGGTAAAAAAAGTTGAGGCGGCAGCCCATTCAAAATTGCGTGAAGCAATTCTTATACCCGAAAAAATTAAACGTCGAACCGCTCTTCGCAGTGTTAAATCTGAGATATTTGAAAATCTTGGTGAAGAATACGCTGATCGCAGGGAAGAAGTTTACGACATTTTTCAGGACTTGCAAAAATCAATCAGCAGAGAACTTATCCTGAAAGAAGGGCGGAGAATTGATAACAGGAAATTTGATGAAATAAGACCAATCACTTGTGAAGTCGGCGTTCTGCCGAGGCCGCACGGCAGTGCCCTGTTTACAAGAGGAGAAACTCAGGTATTAGGAATTATGACTCTTGGTTCAGGCCCGGATGAACAAAGGGTTGAAACACTCAGTGGGGAAGAACTCAGGCCATTCATGCTTCACTACAATTTTCCGCCCTATTCGGTTGGTGAAGTAAAACGAATTGGCGGCCCAAGCCGAAGAGATATAGGACATGGCGGACTGTCAACCAGAGCTATTGAAAAAGTGCTTCCAGATAAAAAAGACTTTGATTATACAATTCGTATAGTATCAGAAGTTTTGGAATCAAACGGCTCTTCATCGATGGGTACTGTATGTTCAGGAATCCTGGCTCTTATGGACGGTGGAGTCCCAATTAAATCACCTGTTTCCGGGATTGCAATGGGACTTGTAAAAGAAGGAGATGATGTGATTATCCTGTCGGATATACTTGGCGATGAAGATCAAGCTGGAGACATGGATTTTAAAGTCGCCGGCACATGTGACGGCATAACAGCCTTACAGATGGATATTAAAATTCACGAACTTTCAAAGGATATAATGCAGAAAGCTCTTGAGCAGGCGCGTACCGGCAGGCATTTTATTCTTGACAAGATGCTTGAATCTTTAAAAGAACCCCGCAAAGAAATTTCCCCTCATGCTCCAAAAATAATTACCATAAAGATTAATCCTGACAAGATAAGAGAAATAATAGGGCCTGGCGGAAAAACCATTCGGGCAATGCAGAGCGAGACAAATACTAGAATAGAAATAGATGATACAGGCCTTGTTAAAATTGCCGCAGTTTCCGAAAAAGACGCAGATGCAGCATTGGAAATGATCAAGGAAATCACAAGAGAGCCCGAGGTTGGAGCTATTTATGAAGGTACTGTCGTAAAAATAATGGACTTTGGGGCATTCGTTCAGATAATGCCCAACGTAGATGGACTTGTGCATATTTCACAACTTGCTTCACATCGCGTAGCAAAAGTTACAGATATAGTTAAGGAAGGAGAAAAAATAAAGGTTAAGGTTCTTGAAGTAAAAGACGGGAAAATACGCCTGAGTCGCAAAGCAGTTATAGAAGAGAAAAATGGATAAAATAGCAAACAAAACCATTCTTAATAACGGCATCAGGATTTTATCCAAAAAAATACCCCATGCTCGCAGTGTTTCAATGGGAGTCTGGGTAAATGTAGGAGCCAGAGATGAGACTCCATCAGAAAACGGGCTTTCCCATTTTATTGAACACATGATCTTTAAGGGGACAAAGAAACGGTCGGCCCTTCAGATAGCCAAGGAATTCGACTCTATCGGCGGTAATACAAACGCGTTTACAACCATGGAAAACACCTGTTACCATGCAAAGGTAATGGACACGCACCTGGATACCATGGTTGATATTCTTTCTGATATATTTTTATACTCAGCATTTGAATCAATAGAGGTTGAAAAAGAACGGGCAGTTATATTCCAGGAAATTGCAATGGCCGAAGACACCCCGGAAGAATACATTCACACTCTTTCAGGACATACTTATTGGGGTGACAACCCTTTGGGACAATCAATACTTGGTTCTCGTGAAAACATTTTAAGTTTCGAAACTGAAACCATCAGAGGTTTTTTTTCCCGGCTTTATCAGCCCGAACGTATCTTGATATCTATCGCAGGCAACGTAGAGCATGATCACTTTGTCAACCTGGTCAGGCAACAATTTGAATCAGTTAAAGCAAGTAACAGCTTACCTGCCCGTACAACTCCAACCGGCCAATCTAAAGTCGCCATTCATTCCAGGGAGCTCGAGCAGATTCATATCTGCATGGGCACAAAAGGTCTATCAATTACCGATCCAAAACGTTATGCCTTTTCACTGATTAATACCATACTCGGTGGGAACATGAGTTCAAGGCTCTTCCAGCAAATTCGTGAAAACAGAGGGCTCGCATACTCTATCTATTCTTTTATATCATCTCATGTCGATACAGGCATGTGCGGAGTCTACGTTGGGGTCGATCCTAAAAATGCTAAAGAAGCCATAGAAGTCATTCTAATTGAGATATTAAAACTTAAAAAAATACCTGTTGACTCAACCGAGCTGCGAAGTGCAAAGGAATATACAAAAGGCAACCTTATGCTTGCATCGGAAAGTATCGACAGCCAGATGGTTCGGTTAGCTCAGAATGAAATCCATTTTGGTCGATATATTCGTTTACAGGAAGTTGTAAATAAAATAGAAGAAGTCACAGCAGATGATATTATTGATTTAGCATCAACTCTTTTTGATAATGACCAGCTTGCAATTACCTTGCTTGGCCCTGTTCCCGACAAAAAGGCATACGAAGATATATTAACCGCTCACGGTTAACAGTTAACGATTAACGGTTGATCAAAACATATCAGCCGGAGGCTGACAAGAAGCAAGAGACTCAGTCCTGCCTGTGGCAGGCAAGTGTGAGAACACAAGTTTATATTTCATGTGAGGTTAAGGTGTTTTCTGAAAAAACCGTGAACCGTGAACCGTGAACCATATTCCTACTATTAAACTGCTTCGTATCAGGCCGAACGATGATGCAGATATTCCTCTCCCGCGCTACATGACCCCACAGTCTGCAGGAATGGATATATATGCGGCCGTCAAAAAAGATATCGTTCTTGAAAAAGGCGAAATCGCTTTGATTCCCACAGGTTTTGCCATAGCCATTCCAGAAGGATTTGAAGCTCAGATCCGCCCAAGAAGCGGATTGGCGGTTAAGCATGGTATCGGCCTTATAAATTCACCTGGTACAATTGACTCTGACTATCGAGGAGAGGTAATGATCCCGGCTATAAACCTCGGCACTAAAAAATATACTCTTAAAAGAGGTGACAGAATTGCCCAAATGCTCATAAAAAGAGTTTATCATGCCAGGATTGAAGTTGTAGAACAATTAGATAAAACCGTTCGCGACACCGGAGGCTTCGGCCATACCGGAAAATAATATTATGGTAACAGTTCAGCCCTATGTGATAAAATTGCAATAACTTACCGCAGAGGCGCAGAGGACGCAGAGTAAGCGGAAAGCAAAATAAAGATAAACTCTGCGTCCTCTGCGCCTCTGCGGTGAACTATTACAGATTATGGAACTGGCCTTATGACTGCCGAGCAATCAATTTTGAGCAATTCAACTAAGAATTGCAACTATAATTTGGCAGTATGTATGCTGGCGAGCGGCAGCAAGGGAAATGCTATTTTTATTTCCAACGGCTCCACCTCGATACTTGTTGATGCAGGTCTCTCGGGGATAGAGATTGAACGCAGGCTAAGATCAACAGGGCTTAATCCCGAAGATCTTGATGCTATACTCGTATCTCATGAACACACCGACCATATTCAAAGCGTAGGGGTACTTTCACGCCGCTTTGACCTGCCTGTATATATAAACGGCAAGACAATAAAAGCTGCCTCATCTCAATTAAAAAATATTAAAGACATAAGAAGCTTTGAGTGCGGTTCAGCGTTTATGTTAAAAACGCTGGCCCTGCATCCATTTTCAATATCCCATGATGCGGAAGATCCTGCCGGTTTCACCATAAAACAAAATGGTTCAAAGATTGGTATCGCAACAGACCTTGGCATCGTTACTTCCATGGTCAAAGAGCATCTTAAAGACTGCTCGCTACTGATCCTCGAAGCAAACCATGATGAAACCATGCTTGCAAACGGGCCATATCCCTGGCCTCTAAAACAACGTGTCAAGAGCCGAACCGGACACCTTTCAAACGAAGATTCGAAAAATCTTTTAAATGAAATCAAACACAATAAACTGGAACATGTAATTCTTGCCCATCTGAGCGAAACAAATAATACCCCTGAAAAAGCATTAAGTGTCGCAGGGCAGGCTCTTGCTAATATTGATACCAGACTTAGCGTTGCTTCACAGTATGAATCCGGTGGTTTACTGTACGTCAAATAGATTGCCGGTGAAAAACCAATTTGAAAAAATTAATTCACAATTCAAGATTTGACTTTCTGGAACTGTTCTGTAGTTTTCGACTTGCATTTCTATTGCGTTACGGATGCCATTCAATTTGCGAACCAATGGTATGGGAATACCCAAAGAATTTATTGTATTCTGAAGTTCAATAATTGCATCCACGCCTTTTTGATTGTATTCAGTCATTTTTATTTTCTGCCGACAAGGATAACCTGATGAAAAAGCAAACAAAATATGGCTAAAAAAGCGGAGAAAGATCGATAAACAACAAAATTTGTAGAAACCAAAAAACGGCCAGGCTTTTTCAGTCAGAGTTCATCCTTATTCGTTATGTCATTTCGCTTTCTGTGCTTGGAAATAAAGCACACCTCCATTTGTATCATAACGATTATAGATCAGACCATTATGAGAACATACCTCTTTAATATCGTCTTCAGTAAAAGAATGAAGTCCCCGTTTATCTGAAATCTTATTCCATGTAGCATCAAAATCCTTGTTTATTCCAACAACAGGCGTACTGCATACAAATACGCTCCCTTTCTTTAGCACCCTCGCCGCTTCCGCAATGGCCAGTTGATATTTCGGGATCATATGCAGGGCGGTGTCCATTAAAACGAAATCAAAAGATTCATCTCCTAAAAGAAGCTCTTCGGCGTTTCCCTGAATAAATCTGGATTCTCGAAAAGATTTCTTTTTCGCCTTTTTAACAGCCTGCTTAAGCATGGAATATGACAAATCGAGACCGGTATATTTGTTACTGCTATCAAAGTGTGAAATTGCGCCTCCTGTACCACAGGCAATATCAAGAACATGGGACTCTTTTACCGGTGAAATTAGGTTATTCAGTATTTGACGGTGTCGTTGTGAATCGGCCTTATGGAAGTCGAGGCCGAACAAAAAAATCTTGAGCAAAGTCATATAAAATCATTAAGAAACCAAACTTTTTAAGCCGCAGCAAGTTTTTTTCGGATAGTTCAGGAGGTAGTGCTTTTATTATGCCATTTTTATCAGGCAAAGGAAGAGTCTCTTTCTTCATGTAATTCTCCTGTGTTTTCCATTCGCATGGGGGACACAGCTTTGATATTGTGGCAAATACTCAACTTCTCACTGCTTCAAACGGTAAAAAACATAAGGGGCAACAGTGATCCATACCAGCAATAAGCCCCAAATACGCCCAGCCAAAATGTTGTAGTCATGAAAAAGCCGACTCCAAGGATGCCCGGCTACGTAGTGTCCAAAAAAGAACTCAAAACAAACAGTCATAGCCAGCCAGATAAATCCGACTGAAAGTGACTGCACCCTCGACTCAAGCTGCCAGATGCGACTGATTGCCCAAATGTAAAGTCCAAAAAGAACTACTCCCGTAACAGTTGATACTTGATGGGCGCGCAACTCGCTAAGGTAGTTGCCATACCATTGTTCCCGAATAGCGCCATTAATAATACTGATCACTACCATCGGAAGCCATGCAATAACGTATCTAACGATCATCCATTTCGTCTCCGAGTTGTGATTGCTGACCATAATGTCCCCGAGGTACGAGGGGACATCGCTCGCCATCACCAGTGGGCAGGGTAACTAGCCATTTGTAAAAGGCAATTAAACACAAAACTTGGTAAAAACTTTAAACCGCACGACCCTGCCCATCTGAGTGAATGGCGTTGTTCGGCGGTCGTCAGAAGTGTCTTTGTCCACGAATCCTAATTCTATGTACTTCTGCCAGAAATAATTGGCCTGCATAGTAGTCCATATCAGAATGAGCAGATAAGAAATCATTTAATCTTGACATGAGCTGCGGGATAACCTCTGGATGATTTCTTACCTGAAGGGCGATAATTCCCTTATATTTCTCTGGAGGATAGGTCACTATATCAGCAAAATCACCGTTTAGAGAAACAAGAATAGCATCAAGTTCATACGCTTTCGAAATAACTACCGAATCAGAGGAATCTGTTGGCATATGGTCCTTAAGACGTAATACTTCATGACCTGCATCACGAAGATATTGGATCACGGAATTGGAAACACAGTGGTCTGCAAAAAACTTGAGACTCATTATGCTGCGACCTCGAATTCAGCCAATTCACGGGCGTAGTCTAAACATGCTGCAATATGAACTTTATCTATGTCCGGAAATTCAGCAATAATCTCTTCGATAGAATTACCTGCTGCGAAATATCCAAGGATAAGGCTTGCTGGAATCCTTGTCCCTTTGATGCGAGGTTTACCACGAATCACATCGGGCGTGCTCACTATGTGATCTTTCCAATTTACTTTCATTTTATCCTCCTCTTTATTGAAGCCGAAAAATGTTAGCCGGTACTATCTCAATCTTGCTGCTTTCGAAGCAACTCCTTTAGCTGAACAAAAAACTTATTTCGTATCTTTTCTATATTCAATGCTTCCTTGTAATCAAGTATAGCTCTGTCTTTATGCTTAAACCTTTGCTCTTTATAATGCGGATTTTCCGTCAATTCTTTAAGCACCGTAAAAGTTTCCAACCATACCGTTCCTTCTTATCTGATGATTTATAGCAGAAATCTTTAACCGTCGCAAATAACCGGTTGGTTTTGGAGTGGCTATCGTAGCGCCGCCACTCCAAAACCAACCCGAGTTAATTTGCCCTGTTAGGCCAGAATGTCCGGTGTCAGGGGAAGGCTCTTTTCTTGAGAATATGATATGGCATGGATGTCCCATTTTTCAACCCATACTTCACACGTCTCTCGAGCGTCGCCCATCTCTATGACCACTTCAATTCTTCATTGCAGGCATCTGGATGAACGCAGGGCGCCATTCTGAGCATGCATTACCGCGGAGCCTGGATATGGGCCTCCCAACACTCAGCCTTAATTTCTAACCTCACTGGTTTTCACTTCCCCTTCTTACCCTTATCATGTAGGACGACAACCTCGACGATGCCTCTGTCTGATAGCCCACCTGCATCGTAGATAGCTATCGTTATCGTGTAAACTCGCCCATCCTTGTCTTTACCGTCTCTCTTGGCTATCAGGGATATGACGCCATCCTCTGGCAAGTCTGTCTCTGCTACATCGTATATTCCATACTCATCGGCGACAGAGTAGGTGATTCTCACGACGTCCTCAGGCCCATCCGGATCGGTGAAATCTACGATAATGGCAACATTCCGAGCCTTATGGTTGGGCGGCCATAATTCATCTGGGTCAGCGGAGACTGCATTTACAACAGGCGGCCGGTTAGGCAGCACGAATTCATACGCACCCATGTCCACAATGGCAATGCCATCGCCATCTCCGTCAATAGGGCGGGGGGTCCCTTCTATATCTTGAGTTGGCGCTCCCTCGATGGTTCCGACATCAATGCACGGAGAGTCCACCCACAAGTGATAGTCACCGTTTTCAGGACCAACAAACAGTGGATCTGCCGAAATATTTCCATATTTGCCAGTTAAATCTTCTGATGATCCACCGCCGTGCCCATCGTAGTTGCCATCAGGATGTCCCCAAACGTCATTGTACTCAATTGTAGCATTATTCGCCTCGTGATTAAACATCCCAAAAGAATTGTTTGATGCTATGATATTATTCCTTATCTGCGGTGCCCCTCCAAAGATCAAAATTCCGCCTGCATCATAACTTCCAGCATATCCATCGATATATGTATCCTGATTATCAGTAATCGTGCAGTTTTGAATAATTGGTGAACTCCCTTGTATGTAAACCCCGCCAACTTCGTGTCCCCTATTTCCCGTAATAACAGTATTTGTTAAGAAACCATCATTGTCCATCCCTGAGAAGGTCCTGTAGTAAATGCCGCCAGCTTCACTCGCCTCGTTTTTAATGATCTCAGAATTAAGGATATCTACTCTTGAGTCATATCCAACCCAAACGCCACCACCATAAGTTCCCCAACTGCTGCCACCAAATGGTTGCTCTGTTCCATTACCCGTGATCATGCATAATTCGATGACAACGTAGGCGTCATCCTTAATTAAAACACCACCGCCTGATCTTTGGATATACCAACTCCCCAGACCACCTGTTACTGTGAAACCACGGATTGTAGCCTGCTTAATTTCATTACCGACGATTATTACACTTTCTTCAGTTAGGCTTCCGTTTATTGTGGTTGAGGAGAAACCAAGTGCGCTTTCGAGGGTAATGTTGTTCACTTGGGGCCATACGATATTCTCATAATATATCCCCTCCTCCACGAGCACTTTGTCCCCCTCAATGGCAGCATTAAGCCCGGCTTGTATACTTGGGGTAATGCTCAGGAACTTTGATTGTACCAGCATCGGCAATGGTGAGACTTAAGCTCAGAATAAAAGCCATGGTAAAGACAAGGGAAATGCCCCTTCTTGTTGATTTCATGGTATCCTCCATTTAGGTTAAATTTCGTTGAGAAACGCATTATTACACAATCACTGAATCTTTCTAACTTTACAAACATTAAATTGCCATCGTGTTTACCCTCCTTCCATTTTCTGGCAAAAAAGCGGCTTAACCAGTTATTATATAGTTTTTGACTATTCCCATAGATTTCATGATTGTTGACCAAAAATTAGCAAAAAACAATTTTTCTAACTGTATATTTCAACAATTTGGATATTAAACAGAAAATCGGATAACCCCATTGAAGGCTATCTCGCCAGACGTTTTGAAGTATAGACAACTTGCCACGACCGCAACTTACGAATCAAACAATATCATTGCAGATTTATAAAAAATATCATAAAGTTTGTTAAATGGATAGTCCAAATATTCATCATGTCAAAATATTCATCAACCCAAAAACAGGAGGTGTGTCATGAAAGTTTCAAAGGCCGCAACTTATTGTTTTGAGTACCACAGGACGAACTCAAAAAAAAAATAGTATCCGTCCTTATGAATTCGTCTTATCCAGGTTTGACAGCCAGTTCGGCGACCGGGAACTTGGCTTGATAACCTCAGATGAGATCCTGTTGTTTCTGAACCAGGTCACCGAAGGAACCAAACAGTCAACCAAGCGATCCCGCTATTCCTGCCTGGCATCCTTCTTCAATTTCATCAAGAATGCCGTCGATCCGAAACTTCAAAATCCTTGCAGCACCCCTATGCTCAGGAAACTGTTTAAACCGGCTAAAATTGCCTATTGGACTATTCTGGAAAAGGAGGTTGTTGACGAAATCATTTTCAGAACAACGAATCCAAGAAACCGTCTCATGCTGGAGCTTATGGCCCGTGGGGGCATGAGAGTCAGCGAGGTGCTCAAACTCATCCCCAAGGATGTTGACAGTCGAAAACTGATCCTCAGGGATCCCAAAAGTGGCAATGAAACCGAAGTCGTTTTTATCCCTCAAAAAGTTGCTGATCGGCTCAAGGGATACTTCGAACAGAAAGGAATTGGCCCTGATCAACGCATTTTTCCGTTGACCTACCAGGGAGCCAGAGCAGTGGTTAACAAGGCCGGTAAGCTGGTCGGCATCCATCTGAGGACCCATGACCTGAGAAGGCATGCCGCCACACATGCGTCTCGCTCCGGTACTCCGATTGAAATCGTCAGCAAGGTAATCCTCAGACACGCTAATTTATCGACAACTCAAAGGTACCTGGGAAAGGTTAGTGATACGGAAGCGTTAAGGTGGATTGAGAATCTATACTCGTAATTGCAACAAGAATCAGGGTAAGGCGATAGAAAGCTTTACCCTGAGAATAGTGTCTCTGTTGAATCAGGTTTGTACAGATATCCTTTGGAAACCTAAAAAATCCCGGTCTCTCAATTGTTTAGCATGATAGCAGATATTACAGTTTTTGAGTGGACGATTTCAACATAAAAAAAAGGCAAGGCCAAATGACCCTGCCTTCATTATTGTTTGATGATGTTTAATTGTCTATTTTTTAAATTTTTTCCTGATCCCGACAATACCGATTAGACCGGAACCGAGAAGCCATACTGCGCCGGGGATGGGGACGGTGTTGTAACTC
>JAJSZT010000007.1 GCA_030272815.1 Deltaproteobacteria bacterium | reverse complement strand
TATAATCAAATTTAAAAATACCTGACGCAATTGATCAGGATCTGCCATAAGCGTATCTATACCTCGAAAGGCCACAACTTGCGATTTTTCGCTGGCCATGAACATCAATAGCTGTGTTGCTCAGGCTTGAAATAGCTTGCTATTTCGCGCCTTCGCGCCTTGCTCTTGATGCTCATTGCTCACCGAAAAAAACGCAATTTATAACCTTCCGAGGTATATATTTGCTGCTAAATTTAGATTTTATTCCTCGATAAAATACATCAACCCTGAGAAATTATCATGAATTTGGTATGTATTTGTATCTGATTCTTTATGGTGCTTTCGAATATTAAATTTCCCCGCAGCAGGCTGCGGTGGAGCTTCGAAATATCAGGCTATTTACTTATTTTCACCCCAGTCTTCAAGTTCTGCTCCTTGATACTCCTCCTGTTGGATGGTGATGTCCATGTTGATCACAAGCCCTGAATGCTTCTTGACTTCGCTGTCTTCCCTCAACCTTAAGTGGCGTTCCCGAGCCGCCCGTACATCCTCCAATGCCTTTCTCAAGGCCAATCCAATGGCATTGCTTTTATCTATCTGTCCGGGTTTAAATTCAGGTCGAACACCATCCTCGGCGATGTCTTCAGCAAAGTGCGCAAGCTGTTTCATCTTTTCCATGGCCTGGTCCATGATTTTCCAGCCGATGTTTTCATCTTGTTGGAAAACCCAGGAAGTGCGGAGATGCTGCAGCATCTCCGTATATTTACTTGTGACCTCTGCCTGCAGCTTATCTAACAATTCCTTAGGCAATTCACTTTCTTCTCCAGGAAGACCTGCCGCTTCTTCCGGGCTTAACTTATCCAGTTTTCGTTGAAACTTCCTGGCATGGATGGCAGATTCCCAAGCCTCTCTCTGGAGGACCCGCCTGATATGAAGATCGTCAACTTTATTCACTTCTTCGTTGTAATGAGGTATCAGTTTTTCCTCGTATTCGATGTAGGATCTGAGCATCGTGGCCCGGCTGGTCGGATCATAGGGGTATGGAGCAGGTGTAAAGTTGGGCTCACCTCCCAGTTTGCCTATGATCATCCCCAGCCAGTGCATATGCCACATCTCCTCCCTGGTGATGGAAATGAGGCTCGCACCCAGAGGCGTATCTTCCCCTTCCATGTAACCATGAACGAGATAGCGTATGATGGCTGCATGCTCATCGGCGATATCTCTGTTTAACATGTCAATCAATGCCTGCTTCTCCATTGGGAACCTCCTTGCAGTGATTTGATAAGGATCACTCTGCATTTCCGTTTGTTTGCGCAATGGCAATTATACTTTCCACAACCCGTGCAGATTGCAATACTCACGGGCTGTCACATCTCCTGCCTCAATATCAAACGTTGCTTCTGGTGAATCTCCAGGTTTTAAAAACTGACGGTAAGCCTTCCCATCTGCGATGATCTGGATCCATTCGATATAATGTTTCTCCTCCATTGGGTGTGCAATGCTCCCCACCTTCACCTTGGCGCCGCCTGCCGTCTTTTCCACCACGGGCACATGCTTCTCCTTAGCAGCATCCACAGTGTTCTCCTCACGGAGTGCCATGGGCTGTCCACAGCACACAAGCTCTCCAGTCCCTTCGTGGAGGACTTCTACGATGTTACCGCAGACTTCACACTTGTAAATCTGGAGTTTCTTGGTCATGGTTTTTCCCTCCTTTTCGGATTTGTTCTTCCACTTTTAAACGATGTTATGTTCCTTATGTTTATTTAAGACTTCATCTGCCAATCTGTTCAATGCCTTGAAATCCTCTTTTTTTGGAAAACCCTTCACAACAACAGGATCAAGTATTTCTACCTTTAAATTTGGGATCATTCCCACAATTTGTTCTACCATCTTGCCACCCCAGCCGTAGGAGCCAATGATTGATGCGAATTTCAATTTTGGCCTCAGGGCATTGGCGAGATAAACCGCGTAAACAACATTTGGATGCGGACCAACTAAAACTGTGGGTGAGCCGATTACGATTGTAGCAGCATCTACTAAAGCCATCGCCAATTTTCCGATATCTGTTTTAGACAAATTGAACTGCCTTACCGTTATATCCTTTTCAATCAAAGCCTCCACAAAATAATTAATCATTTTTTTTGTGCTGCCATGCATTGAGATATAGGGTACAACAACTTCGTTCTTTACATCGCCAGAAACCCATTCCCCGTATGCATTGAGGATAAAATCAGGCTTATTATATGCTGGACCATGGCTCGGCGCTATTATCTCTATCTCCAGATTTTTTATTTTCTCCAAATTCTTCTTAATAATTGTCCTAAAGGGCATCATTATTTCTGCATAGTATCTCTTGGCTGCCTCATAGACTGTTGCCCCGTCGGTCACAAACAGATCACTGGTTGCCAGATGAGAACCAAGAAAATCACAGGTAAAAAGGACTTTTTCTTCCCTTAAGTATGTGAACATTGTCTCTGGCCAGTGTACCCAGGGCGCATGAATGAACTCCAGTGTTTTGTCTCCCAGTGATAAGGTTTCTCTATCGTCCACTGTTATGAACTTGTCCTCAGGGATTAAAAGTGAATCCATAAGCATGACCTTACATTTTTGTGTGCAAACAGCCCTGGCATTGGGATACATGTCGAGTATCTGCGGTAATGATCCGGAATGGTCCTGTTCGGCGTGATTGGCGATAATATAGTCAATATCTTTGACCCCAAGTTGGTTGAGATTTCTTATCAGCACATCCGCCATAATTGTGTCCACCGTATCTATCAACGCCGTTTTTTCTCTACCTTTCACTAAGTAAGCGTTATAGCTTGTTCCATCGGGGAGCGGTATAAGTTCATCAAACAACCTTCTGTCCCAGTCAACTGCTCCAACCGAATGGATATTCGGTTTTAATTGTTTTAGAATGCCCATTTCAAACACCTTTTTTATAGAGGTTTATCAAGAGATCTTTTCAGATTTCCATACCTTCCATACCTTGCCCGCCAGATCCGGCCCAGGTTTAAGAGTCGGCTTTCCTGGCTGCCATCCGGATGGCATAACCTCTCCTGTTTCACGAACATGCTGATACGCCTGAATTTGACGTATTAGTTCCGCAACATTCCTTCCCACCGGAGGAGATAGAACCTCCATGGCCTGGATAATCCCATCGGGATCGATAATGAAACGGCCTCTAATATTTACTCCTGCATCCTCGTCATAAACTCCATAGAGTTTTCCCACCTTGCCCCCTGCGTCGGAAAGCATCGGGTAGGGAACACCACCCTCTATCATTTTGGATAGCTCTTCTTCCTGCCAGATTTTATGACTGAAAACACTGTCCACGCTCATTGAGAAGACTTCAACTCCTAATTTTTTAAGTTCTTCATAATTGGCGGCAACTGCCGTCAACTCTGTAGGTCAAACAAAGGTAAAATCCCCGGGGTAGAAACAGAGCAATACCCATTTACCCAAATAGTCGGAAAGTTTGATCTGTTTAATTTTTCCCTCGTGAAACGCTGGGGCTTGAAAATCCGGCGCCTTTTTTCCCACTTGTACGCTCATTTTTATTACCTCCTTTTCTTTTGTTTGCTTGTTTTCATCTAAAGAAGATTCCACAGGGCCCCCAATGGGTCTTGCGCATCCCACGTCTATCTCTTCACCCATAACGTTGCCTCCTTTATTGTTTGACCCTGGTCTTAAATCTCAAGTTTTCGGCAATTTTCCTGACTTCATCCAGATCTTTGGTCATGGGCGCCCATCCATACCAGTAGGTATAATCAGGATTAGCATGAAAAACCCCCTGATATGTCCTCATTCTGTGTTTCATGTACATCTTGAATAGTACCTGTTCGATGTAGGAACCCCCGGTTTGGTAAAAGTGTAAAAAGTCGGGATAGGCGTAAGTGTAATGTGCTGGTTTCTTCAAAATGCCGTCTTTGTATAGGTCAGCTACAATGTTTATGGCTTTTGCTATTAAGCGATCCGCTTTTTTGATCATCTGATCGCCTTTTTCAAGCTCTCCCCTGGCATATTTTTCAGAATGGCACTTTTTGCAGGTCTTTATCATCTTGTTCCGCTCTGCCTGCCAGTCCTCTTCGGTCAGCCGCGCCAGATCAGCGGCTTTAACGATATCCAGCCGGGCAGTGGGTTTTCCCTCCGGATCTAATACCCCAAGCGCTTTAAGAATTGTGGTCTGGTCTTTTGCCCATTGTTTATCGTTTGGCAGGGGAAGCCTTACCCCCAAAAAACCCCAGGTCACTTTGTTGGTATGGGTTCCGTCAGGTAAATGACAGAACTGGCAGGTAGGGGCGGCCGCGTCTTTGGGTAGTCTTCCCATTTCCTTTAGTTGGTATCTGACTCCGTGTTTGGAGCTTTCATACATCTCCCACTGAGGATGGTCAAACCCCATATGGCATGTCCGGCATGCTTTGGGATCCTGCGCCTCTTTTTTAGAGAATGTATGCCGCGTATGACATTCATCGCAGGAATTTGTCCGGTAGGTATAGCCTTTTTCACCCAATTCCTTTTTCTGGGTCTCGGACTTTACCCCCATATTATGGCATCCGCCGCAGCCTTTACCGCCTTCCATCAGTTCATCAGGCTCCATGTGTGTAATCGGCAGGGCATTTAAAGAAGTCCAGCCATGATTGTGTTTTCCTTTAGTGAATTGATTAAACTGTTCCTCATGACACTCCGCACAGGTGTTTTCGTCAGGCATCCTGGCTAAGTGGGATGTTTTTCTACTCTTGTGCTCGGATCCATGACAGATATTACAGGCAACGTCATTATCACTATGTTTACTACTCTGCCAATCCTTAACCAGCAGTGGTGTTACTGCCTTGTGGCACCCAATACAGACTTTTCCATCTTCTGCCGAAGCAATGCCTGCCATAAATAGCAGCGTCATCAGGGAAGCGAAAAAAAAGACAAAGAATTTCTTCATACATGACCTCCTTTTCTTATCAATCCATTATTTCAAAATCATCCTTACTTGCACCTAAATTGAGCGATTTTTTACTCGATCTGCACCAATCTCTTGCGCATCAAGGACTTGCGAAAAGTCTCGACATATCCATTGGTATGCCTACGCTTTTCGCAAATCTTGCTGCATCAAGATCTTGGCACATTTCTTCGCAAAAAATCGCTCAACTTAGGTCACACCATAGATGGGACATACCTGATCATCAGGACATTATCCCCTTTTTTTCAAACACTTCGAGCAGGTGCCAATGATATACGGTCTTAGCTCCTCAATTCTGTGCCCATCTATCATTTTCTTTCCTGCAAGCGGACATCCCACCACATCAACATCATAGACGTGATTGCATCTGCGACAGAAGAAGTGATGATGAGGCTTGACCTCGTAGTCAAAATGTAACTTTCCCTTTTCAATCGTTATTTCTTGAATAAGACCATAATTCTTTAAAAGTTCTAAAGTGTTATAAACCGTAGCCTTTGAAATTGTAGAAAATTTTTTCTTTAAACTATGGTAGATTTTCTCCACCGTTGGATGGGTGCGATTCAAATACAGGTATTCCAGAACCGCATGGCGTTGTATTGTTAATGTACATCCTTTTTCATTAAGTCCGGCTAATTTTTCTTTTAAGTTCATAATATATTTAATCTAACATTAGAATAATTCTAAGTCAAGAATAAAATTAACTTTTATTTTTGATGAAATGGGTTGTTCTTTTTCCTGTTCCGCCAGAGCCCTTTGGCAAATATGTTTTGACCCTCTTCCCTAAAAAAGGAATCAAACGATACGGGATAGTTGATCTGGTCAAACAAAACCGAGCAGTGAAGCTGATTCTAAGGCCAACAGATTTTAAAGTTGAATACGTCCTAAGGTTCTCCTTGGTGCCATTGTCATTCCTTTCACTATTTTTCCATTGTATTTCTTGCTTTCAGTGCTGAAAGCTGTTTATTATATTTCAATTCCTTACAAAAAATAGCATGGGAGTGAATAATGCAAGAATATACAGTCATAAAAAAAGGGTCAAGTATCCACCACTGTATAAAAATTCCAGAGGATTTTTTATATAAAGATCTTGAAATAAAAATCCGACCTTTAAAAGATACGGGCAAGATAAGCATAAAGCTTGAAAGCCTGTTTAAAAAATATCCAGGCATAAAACCTTTTGTGGAGATTAAAGATCCCAAAAAATGGCAGCAGGAATTACGCGATGAATGGAAATAGTGCGTTATTGGACAGCAACATACTTATTTATTTGTCAAAAAACGAGCTGCCTTTTTCTATCCTTGATCAATTCGCAGCTCTGTTTGTTTCAGTAGCCTGCCCTATATCTCCGGCAGATGATACCTGGGTGAAACCACTTTTGTTGACATGATCAGAAGACATTTCTTAGATGATGCAGATTCATTGCGGAACAAACGACAGGTTCGCCTATCTGTTTCACTGGTATAACAAGAATAGGAATTTAAGAGGTAAGTTTGTAAACTAACCAAACTGCCAGCGTCCCCCGGAATCCCCAGAAAAAATATATGTCTGCGATCTCCGTAAAAAAAACCAAAAATAAAATGAGAAACGCATAAAATCATGGGCGTCCCGCTGGATATAAATCATTATTGGTCAATGGTTTGCCAAATATTGCATTTTAGCAAAATCATTAAAAAATCAATGTGCCTTAATAGCTTTAATATTCTGATATTACAACATAATAGCATTGAGCTTTTAGCAATCCCTTAATTGAGCGGTTTTTAACCCATATAATCCTTGTGAATGTACGTTTTACAATCTTCTACGCAGATCATATTGAATTTCGCTTAACATTTAAGTAAATTGAAGGAAGAATCATGAAAAATGTTGTCTATTTTATTGGAGCAGGATTTTCAGTGCCTGCCGGATTACCCGTGATATCAAATTTTCTTTTCCTATCCAGAGATCAATATTTTTCAGATCCTCACAAGTATTCATATTTCGAAGTAGTTTTTGAATATATAGACAGCCTATCTAAAGCAAAAAACTTTATAAATGTCGATTTGTTTAATGTTGAAGAGGTATTCAGCATAGCCGATACCCATGAATTACTGGGCAAAGGTTTAAGAAAGGACCTTCAGCAATTCATAAAAGATGTAATTTTATTCTATTCACCAGAATTTTTACCACACGATGCTGGCTTTTACACATCTCGGAACTCATTCGAAATTTTATTGGGCTCAAATCAGGTTACGAGGCAGTATGTTAGCTTCATTGCTTCGCTACTTAATTTGGTATTTGTTGGAAAAAAAGATGAGAATAAAGAGACTTATCAGTATAGTGATTTTGTGGCTGAAAAGGAACAACCCACAGATACTGAGTACAAGATAGTCACCTTGAATTATGACAACATAATTGAAAATTCATTAGCATTCATAAACAAACATTTTGGATCTTCTTTTTCCATCCCATTAGCAAAATTACATGGTAGTGTTGACGGTTCAATAGTTCCGCCAACATGGAACAAAAGCATAAATTCAGGAATAAATAATGCTTGGAGGAAATCTGCCCTTTGGCTAAGTGAGGCAAACGAGATAAGGATTTTAGGTTATTCATTTCCACAGATAGATATTTATATAAAGCATTTATTGAGTACCGCACTTGTTGAATCAAAGAATTTACAAAAAATTGACGTGATTTGCTTAGATCCTGATGGGTCAGTCGAAAAAAGATATAGAAAAATGTTTAGTTTCCCTCGCTTTGACTTTTTTAACCTCGACTTAACTGGATACATTTCCGCTTTCTCAGGCCGGGGTTCTTCGTCCGGCCCACTTACATTTAGGACCAATTCAAAGAAAGCAGAAGAGTATCATAAAATGTATTTATAATAATGCTCTAACGAATCGTTTGAGTATCGACGGGAAATCGCTGACGCGTTTCCCGCGTCCTAACTTTGTATTATAAACCTAAATTTGGAGAATTAATTGTCTAATCTGACAAAAAAAGAAAAAAGAATACTGGAACAAGTCTTGGGAATGGGTAGTGGGTATGTATTAGGTTATTCCAATAGAACATTTGAAGAAACAGTTTTGGAAAGTAGCGGCAAGGAAATTTACGATGATAAATATGACTGGAATAGTGGTTCCAAAGCTAATCGTATGAGAGCATTTTGGGATTTGGAATCAAACCATACAGTAGGTAAGCTACTATCTGATATTGCTGATGAATGGGATGAATTCAAAGATCATGGCGATCCAGAATCACCGCCAGATGAATATATTAAGATTGTCCAGCGATTAATGTTAAGTGCTCCAGTTCCTAACATTGATGCAGTAGTTCCAAACTCTGACGATAAAGATTTTGAGACACTTGCAAAAGCAGTCCGTGATTCCATTGATAGAAATGAGCCAGAAGTTGGTTTAGATAGGTTGCATACCTTTATAGTTAAGTATTTCCGAGTGTTGTGTGAAAAACACGAAATTTGCATAGATCAAAGGAAACCACTTCATGGTCTTGTAGGCGAATATATAAAAAAAGTTAGAGATAAAGGGCTAATAGAATCAGAAATGACTGAAAGAATATTAAAGTCAAGTATTTCTAATATGAAAGCCTTTAATCATGTAAGGAATAAGCATAGCTTTGCTCATGACAACAAAATTCTTAAATATTCCGAAGCGTTGCTTATTTTTGATCACATAACGAGTTCTATACGATTTATCCAAGAATTAGAAAAGAAAACTAAAAAAATAGAAACTGAAGCTTGGAACTTAAATGATATACCGTTTTGACTCGGTGCATAACCAAACCACTCACTGCACCTGGCACCAGAAGCCGGGGCGTTTTTCACTTTTGCTGTTTCAGAGTAAAACTTTAGCTTTGCCAAGTCCTCATTGGCTTCTGGTGCTGGTGAGCTTTAGGTGGTATAGCAACGATCAATATTCCTAATAGGATTGGATTTAGATGAGGTTATTTACCCCAGCTATACTTAGAATTAGTGCTAATGGTATAAGTAACTTGCTTGATGAAAGCTGGATGGAAGGACATTTTTATTTTATTGCGGAGGAAGCAGCAAAATCAAATAAATCGGTCTTTCATAAGACCATTAGAGAGGGTTTTTTGTACTATTTAGGAACAGAAGTTTATAATGAATACCTTAGACCTCACAATGTTATTGGTTATGGGGCGGAAAGAAGCGATGAACTTTATTTATATTTATATAGTGGTTTGGTCGAGTTAATTGATTTTTTGAGTTACCACGAATTAGAAACAAAAAATCTCGGAATTCGACTTGATAGGTATATTGAAGAGTTGCTGGAGGAGTACGACCGGACCGGTAACACCAAAATAGGAACTATAGAATATAACGGTAATCTTAAAAAGGCGTGGATGTACTTATTGGAAAAGAATTCATCTAGTTTGGCTGATTTAAAGTATGAATACGCTAGTAGATTCGCTGAACGCGTTTTTCATGATAGAGAAATGTGTGAATATATATCAAGGCAATTGCAATTTTCTAGATATGGTTGGGGAACGTATGGCACTAATCATACAGATGAAAAACCGGCGCAGTGGATTAAACGCGAAAAATGGCCAAAATGGGTAGAGCGAGCCATTCAGGCAAGAGACCGTGGGAATTGTGCAATTTGTGAGAAAAGTATTATTTTGGAATCAGGGCAGCAAAACATTGATCATATAGTTTCCTTGGCGCAAGGTGGCACAAACGACTTAATGAACCTTCAACTTACATGCCCTGAGTGCAACAGCGAAAAATCTTCCTCTACAAAGTCGGTAGAAAGTTCAGTTCCAAAATACTTAGGCATTGATACTATCAGAAAGAGATCATAAAACCTAACATGCACACCCTAAAATACTATGTCGTTAAATCCATCTGAAAGAATCAAGATTATAGCGGAAGCCGGTCGTAGACTGTCCGGCGAAGAATGGCCATTAATAGACCTTACTTTGAGCCAGTTCGGCCTGCCGACAACCGATACTTGGTCGGGTGAAAAGGACGCATATGTTATCGAGATGGCTACAAAAGCGTCTGATGATGCTCTAATAGCGTTAGCTCATCATATCGGTTTCGAAGTCAGCACTCCTGAACCAGGAATAGACCCGCCATTTTGGAAAGATGGCTATGTTCGTGTCTTTCTTGCCCATCTCGCTGTCCATCGTGAATTTGCAGCAGAATTACAAGAAGCGATGAAGCGTTATTGTTTGACAGCGTTTGTTGCTCATAACGACATTGAGCCTACTACTGAATGGCAAAATGAAATTGAAACGGCATTATCTACCTGCGAAGTGCTGATAGCACTAATGCATGACGGTTTTAAGGAAAGCAATTGGACCGATCAAGAAGTTGGTTTCGCAATGGGTCGTGGTTTGCCTGTATTTTCGATCAGATTTGATCAAGACCCGTATGGCTTTATTGGCCGTTTTCAAGCATTCAACGGAAATGGAAAAACAGTTGAAAATATAGCAAAGGAAATATTCGATGTGCTTCGCCAACATAAACAAACTCAAAGAAGAATGGCGGAGGTTCTTGTCGCTCGATTTGAATCGTCAGATAGCTTTCAAAATGCAAAGGACAACATGAGACTACTGGAGGAACTAGACGCTTGGAGTCCTATCTATTCTAAAAGAATTACAAAGGCTGCTGAAAATAATGGACAGATTGAAGGCTCATGGGGTGTGCCCGAGCGAGCTAAAAAATTAGTTGAAAGTTGGGGGATAAGGGGTGTTTAACAAAAAAATTAACATTGACAAATTAAAGCGTTAGCCCCAAAAAACACATCGCCCAATTACAATCGACACCCGTGGCAATCAAAAAAACGGGAAATGAACGAATAAAGAGAAAACAATGGCAAAAAGAAAGAAAACCGAAAAACAGATTGAACAGTACGAACACTCGAATAAAAAGCGGGCGAATAACCCGCCGGTGGGTTTGGTGACGCCGAAGAGCGACCCGGATACAGGGGGAAAAGAAAACCTATGAATATGACCCCCACCTTGATCCGCAATTGCAGTGGGCAGGCAAGGCGGAACACACCAGTTTTGAAGTGCCGACAGTCAGTCTGCATGTTCATGAGCGAATAGACCCGAAAACCATTATTGACACGGTAACGAAAGAAAAGACCGGGCCGGCGCAGATGTCGCTTTTTGAAACTGAACAAAAACCCCTGCGGGAAGCCATTGATTTTTACAAGCATAAAGAGGGCTGGAGTAACCGCCTGATTGCCGGGGACAGCCTGCTGGTGATGAACTCTCTGCTGGAAAAAGAGGGCATGGCCGGCAAGGTGCAAATGGTTTATTTTGACCCGCCTTATGGGATTAAATATGGCAGTAACTTTCAGCCATTTGTGAATAAGCGGGATGTAACAGACGGTAAGGACGAAGACCTGTCTGCCGAGCCGGAAATGATTAAAGCCTTTCGGGATACTTGGGAGCTGGGCATTCATTCGTATCTGACTTATCTGCGGAATCGCATGCTGCTTGCTCGTGAAATGCTACATGAAAGCGGTAGTGTGTTTGTGCAGATTAGTGATGAGAATGTTCATCATGTTCGGGAGATTATGGATGAGGTGTTTGGGGTTGAGAATTTTGTGAGTTTGATTTCATTTAAAAAAACAGGGGGATTCTCAACACTTACTCTTGCTAATGTTGCAGATTACCTTATTTGGTATTCAAAAAGTAAATCAAATATAAAATATAATCCTTTGTATGTTTCGAAAAGTGTCGCAGAAGACAGCATGTATAGAAATGTGCTTCTTGCAGATGGAACAATAAGGAAATTAACAGAGCAGGAAATAATAAATCCAAACATTTTACCCAAAAATTCAAGAATTTTTAGGAAACAGAGTTTACAATCATCAGGAAAATCTAATACTGAACAGTTGTTTGAGTTTGATGGAAAGGAATATAAGCCAAATGAAAATGCCCACTGGAAAACATCAATAGACGGTTTAAAAAATCTGAACAGTAATAGCAGAATATTAAAATCAGGGAAAACGATAGAATATATTAGGTTTTTTGATGACTTTCCTGTTAATGGATTGAGAAGTTTATGGGACGACACTATGGGAGTTGCAAGACTTGATTATGTAGTTCAAACTTCACTGTTAGTCGTCAAACGTTGCCTCCTAATGTCCACTGACCCTGGCGACCTTGTTTTAGATATAACCTGCGGCAGCGGCACAACAGCTAATGTTGCCGAGCAATGGGGCAGACGCTGGATAACCTGCGACACTTCAAGAGTAGCTCTCACACTTGCCAAACAACGGTTGATGACAGCTAATTTTACCTACTACAAACTGGCTCATCCAGATGAAGGTGTCGGAAGTGGTTTTGAGTACAAATCCGTGCCGCATATTACGCTCAAAAGCATTGCCAATAATGAACCTCCGGCAACGGAAACACTTTACGACCAGCCTTTTATTGATAAAAAGAAAACCCGCATCACCGGCCCATTTACAGTAGAAGCTGTCCCTGCTCCTTATGCCAAAAGTTTTGATGAACTGGAAAAAGATGATAGCGGTTCAGACACCTCCATTGCCCGCACCGGTGAAACTCACCGCCAAAGCGAATGGCGGGATGAATTATTACGAACCGGAGTCAGAGCCAAAGGCGGAAAGATAATCCAGTTCACCCGTGTTGAACCGCTTTCAGGCACAAAATTCATTCAAGCAGAAGCGGAAACTAAAGAGGATGTTCCCAAAAAAGTATTAGTTGTCTTTGGCCCCGAACATGCGCCGCTGGAACAAAGACAGGTAGAAGACGCCTGGCAGGAAGCCCGTGCTTTAAATCCCGATATGCTTTTGTTCTGTGCTTTTCAGTTTGACGATGAAGCGGCCAAAGATATTGATGAACTTACTCCTGAAATTACCGGCATGCAGCTCTTAAAAGCCCATATGAATGCGGATATGTTTACCGATGATCTGCGTAAAAAACGATCAAGCAATGAAAGCTTCTGGCTGGTCGGTCAGCCTGATGTAAAGGTTCGTAAACAAAAAGACGGCAAAGTGCAGGTGGAAGTGATGGGTTTTGACTATTACAATCCAAAAACCGGCAATGTGGAAAGCGGAGGAAAAAAGAATATCGCTATGTGGATGCTGGATACTGATTATGACAACCGGTCGCTTTTTCCATCACAGGTATTCTTCCCAATGGCAGGAGCAAAGGACGGATGGACAAAACTGGCCAAGAACTTAAAAGCTGAAATAGACGAAGAAAAAATTGAAGCTTTTAAAGGCACAACCTCGCTTGAGTTTGAGCCGGGCAAAACAATTGCAGTAAAAATCATTGATGATCGCGGGATTGAATCCCTGCGGGTAATAAAGGTGGAGTAATGGCAGGAAGAGTTGAAAATATAAATAAGGATATATTACGTCAATGCCGTGAGCAGATTGGTTTAAGTCTTCCTGCCGTTGCAAAAAAAGTGGCAAAGATTGCTGTCATAGAGCAGGGAGATCAAAAACCTACCTTTAAACAATTAGATACTCTTGCGGAGCTTTATAAAGTACCTCGCTGGGTATTTATTTCAGATCATCTTCCTGAAAAATATCAGCTTGATAAGGCAATACCCGCCTTCCGTCAGTTTGCCGACAGCAATGCAGATGTTTTCAGTGAACATAATGTTCGCAGCCTGATCGCTCGGGTTGACCGTTTCCGTGAGCTGATTTTAGAACTGCGCGAAGATATGGGCGAACCGGTGACTGCCTTTCATCCGCCGGTGTTGAAAAGAAATGCTGCGTCGGATTTTGCAGCGCAACAGGTGCGTGACTGGTTAGACATAACAGAAGAGAGTTTTAAGTTTTCTAAATGGAAAGAAATGCTGGAAGAAAAAAACATTTTTGTTTTTATGACCAGCAAGTATAAGGGGTGGTCTCATGTGGATAAAGCGCTGTTTCGCGGGCTGGCCATTTACCATCAGAAATTACCGATCATCATTATCAATGATTCAGATGCAAAAAAGGCCCAATCATTCACCCTGTTTCATGAGTTAGGACACCTGCTTAGAAAGGAAAGTGCGATTGATGACTGGGACGCCGCGTATCACCAGCAGGTTGAAAGATGGTGTGACGAGTTATCCGGCAATGTATTAATGCCTGCTGCTCAGTTTCAAACCGCTATTCACAACATAAATATAGATGATCTGGATGAGATAAAAAGTATCGCCGGTAATTTTCAGGTCAGTGCTTATGCCTGCCTGGTGCGACTCCGACAATTGCGGCTAATTGATCAGGACGATTATCTACATTTTGAAGCACAATTAAAGGCTGAATATAGAAAGTTGCAAAAGAAACTTAAAGAAAGTGCTGGCGGACCTTCCAGAAACCGTCCACAGGAAGTGCTTAATCAATACGGACATATTTACGCGAATGCCCTTTTTCAGGCATATCACAACAAGGAATTTGGGTTACATAAACTTTGTCAAGCATTTGATTTAAAGCGCGTTCCTTATGTTTTAGAGATAGGCAGGCAATTATGAGTGGTCAATATTGCCTTGATGCCAATATTTTTATCACTGCCTGGAACAGCAGCTATCCCATGAAGGTGTTTCCATCTTTATGGGAACACCTTGCACAATACCGAAATGATCTTGTTTTGATCAAACCTGTCTTTGATGAGATTGACCCCATTTCAACGGCAGATAAAAAACTGCCAAAGAACAAAAAAAGAGAAAAATATCCACTGCGTGTCTGGATGATAGATAATCATCTTGACGCAAAGCTGATTACTGATGAAATAAATGCTGTTTCTTTGGATTTAGAGAAAGAATATGAAACAAATAATAATCCAAAAGGCGCTAATCAAAATGATATTACCTTAATTGCTTACGCAAAAGTAAAAAAGAAAATTGTTGTAACTTATGAAGAAGAGCAAACTCAAAAGCCGAAAAAGAAAAAAGATTACAAGATTCCTCTGATTTGTAATGAACAAGGCGTTGAGTGGATCAAATTTGTAACAATGCTGGATCGTCTTGGTATAAGGATATAACAGATGGCAAAAAATATTGACAAGCTGATTATAAACAGCCCTTACAAAGAGCCAAAACAGCATTGGTCTTACGACAGGAAAAACGGAGATTTTAATATTAAAGAAGGCAGAAGACCTGCGGGTTATGTCATGGCCACACCAAACGCGCAAGCATTTGACGATCCGGGAATTCCTGTAGAAATTGAATTGGTCAATAAAATCCGACCAAGAGTTAAAAAATGGCGGGAAGCCGGTTATCCCGGAGTAACCGGTATCACCAAAAGATTATTAGACCATTGGCAAAACCCGGAGGAACGCAAAGACCGCAGATTTTTCTTTTGCCAGTTGGAGGCGATTGAAACGCTTATCTGGCTGATTGAAGCTCCTGCTGCTGAAAAAGTCGGCATAAATATTCATGGAGATGGCGGCGCTTTTGAACGCTGGTGCAGTAAAATGGCCACGGGTTCGGGAAAGACAATTATTATGTCCATGATTATTGCCTGGAATTTTTTGAATAAAGTAACCAGCCCGACCGATGCGCGGTTCAGTAAAAATGCTCTTGTTGTAGCTCCTGGTTTGACAGTAAAAAGCAGGTTGCAGGTATTACAGCCAACTCACTCTGAAAACTACTATAAAGAGTTTAATATCGTACCGGCATCTTTGATGGACAAACTCCGACAAGGCAAAGTGCTGATACAAAACTGGCATACGCTGGCATGGGATACCCAAGAAAAACTTGATGTAAAAATCAAAAAAGGTCATTTGCGGTCTGTGGACAAAAGAAAGCGGACAGAAATAAGCGGCGTGGCTTATGTCCGGCAGGTTTTGGGCGATATGGCTAATTCACGGAACATTCTTGTGATTAACGATGAAGCACACCACGCATGGCGTATGAACCCGGAAGCAATCGGAAAATATAAGCGAACCGGTTCAGAAAAAGACAGTGCGGAAGAAGCTACAATCTGGGTCGGAGGCTTAGACAGAATACATGAACAAAGAGGGATTCTGCGCTGCTTTGACCTTTCTGCCACTCCGTTTACACCATCCGGTAAAAAATCAGCAGAAGAAGCCTTGTTTACATGGATTGTCTCTGATTTTGGATTGAATGATGCCATTGAATCGGGGCTGGTAAAAACACCTCGAGTTGTCGTTCGTGATGATAGTATCGTGACCAAAGAACTCAAATCACGACTTTATCATATTTATGCCGATGATGAAGTAAAAGATAATATTAATCATAAAGCAGATGAAACAGAACCTCTTCCGGATTTATTGATAAACGCATACTATCTTTTAGGAAAAGACTGGCAGGAAACCAGAAATGAATGGGTGGATGTTGGTCATAAAGTGCCGCCTGTGATGATTACTGTTGCAAATAGAACTGAAACTTCGGCACGAATAAAATATGCTTTTGACCATAACCAGATATTAATCCCCGAACTGTGTGATGCAGATAAAACTCTGCAAATAGACAGTAAGATACTGAATGAAGCTGAATCAGAAACAGAGACTGTTGAAATAAATGTGGTTGCCGGGGAAGAAAATGAAAAAATTCTCCCAAAACTTACAAAAAAACAGCAAGCTGAGTTATTACGTCAAACTGTTGATACTATTGGCAGAGAGGGCAAACCGGGCGAACAGATTCAAAATATAATTTCTGTGGGTATGCTTTCAGAGGGATGGGATGTCAGGACAGTAACTCATATCATGGGACTAAGAGCTTTTTCCAGTCAGCTATTATGCGAGCAGGTCGTTGGGCGTGGACTCCGAAGAGTGAGTTATGATGCAGGCGATGATGGTTTATTTCAACCGGAATATGTTAATATATTCGGTGTTCCATTTACATTCCTGCCACATGAAGGAGGTGACGGGCCACCGCCTCCACCTCCACCGCCAAAAACAAAAATAGAGCCTGTAAAAGAAAAATCAAAACATGAAATTACATGGCCGAACATTCTCAGAATAGATCATGTATATCGACCAGTGCTAAAAATGGATTGGGACAAGGTTAAGATTTTAGAGATAGACCCTTACGAGTCTATTACAGAGGCAGATTTGGCTGCGATTATTTCCGGAAAACCAAACAAGGCAGTTAAAGCTGCAATTGGTCTGGAAAAAATAGCAGAAGACACAAGAGTACAGACAATAGTTTTCAGGATTGCTTCTACAATATATAATTCAGAAAAACGACCGGATTGGAAAGGAAGCAAGGAAATATTTCTTGCACAGGTTGTAAGAATTGTTGAAGAGTTTATTCAGTCGAATAAAATCACAATCAAACATGAGTTATTTCATCAGGATGATTCAAAAAAGAAGATATTGATGATTCTCAACATGAATAAAATCATTCAGCACATCTGGTCAGAAATACGAGTTGAAAATACTGAAAAATTAACTCCTGTTTTTGACAAGGAAAATCCAATCAGGTCAACATCCGGTGTAAGAACCTGGTTTACGAGTAAACCTTGCGAATGGATTGAAAAATCACATATCAGCCATTGCGTATATGACAGCGGATGGGAAGCTGCGGAAGCATATTTCCTTGAAAAATCAGATTTAGTCACATCCTTTGTAAAAAATGATCATTTAGGATTTACAATTCTATATAATCACAAAGGAGTCATAAGAAAATATTATCCCGACTTTATTATCAGGCTGGCAAACGGCGAATACATGGTCATTGAAACAAAAGGTAAAGATAGTCAGCAAAACCAAACAAAACGAGAATATCTAAATGAATGGATAAAGGCAGTTAATGAACAAGGCGGCTTTGGCAAATGGCATTGGGATGTTTCTTTTGAACCATCGGATATTGAGAGTAAAGTTAAGCAATGCATAAAGAATACGCCTTCGCCATCCGTGGCTACGGCGTAAATTGGGAGGGGTTAAGAAATGAGGAAAAGGGCTAACAAATCGTTCCTCGTGCCAAGATAAATTCGAATCATTGGGATAAGACATGAATCTTTGGAATTCGATATTAGCGTACAGCGGGGCGCCCATGATTTTACGCGTTTCTCATTTTATTTTTGGTCTTTTACGGAGATCGCAGACATATATTTTTTTCTGGTTTATTAAATTCTTTTCTTCGGACATATTATCAAAAATGAACCGCAAACCTGTTATCTGATTCAGTCCGTGTTGATGCGTTTGATATACCTTGTCAACGGCTTGCCGATTTCAACTCATGTTCGATGCGCTCAGCCAAAAACATTTTCATTAGCGATTGATATGGGATGTCACGTTTATTGGCTAACGCCTTGAGTTCTTCAAGCATCAATTCAGGTAAGCGCAAGGAGATTTTTTTGAGGGAAGGTTTCAGGTTGGGAAGAACAGTTCTCCTGGCTTCTTCCCAATCAATATATTCGGTTGAATCGGCAGTTGCCCAAAAATTACGTTCTTTATCCTCAGATTTGAATTTTGGAATTATTTTTTTCATAAGCTTTCATAAACCTTTCTTTCTTTTCGATTCATATCTCTGGCAGAGATTACTCGGATGAGCCTGTTTCGAATCGTAAACACCACAAACAAATGCCTTCCACCATCAGTATGGCCTAAAGCGTAATACCGATACTCTTGTTTGGAGTGTTTTAAATCCTTCCCGCTCACAAGAGGATGATTGAAAAAGATTTGTTCACATTCTGAGGCAGTTACACTATGTTTTTCCCAGTTCTTGAGAAAATTGCCTTCATCCCATTCAAAACCTGAACATTCACCAAGAATATTGATCTCATCCATGAAGTGTGTATATCCGAAACATATACATTGTGTCAAGGATTTTATGCAACCACAAGTCAGCAAGGTCTCAATAAAATATTATCATCGTAAGAAATAATAATTGAGGAGCATTGGGGGACGCAAGCAGTTTGGGCTTAAGAGACATCCTATATCCTCTTGTTTCCGGCTGCTTCGGCGCTTCTTGATTCTCGCTGGAGTTTATCCCGTGGATTCCCGCTTCCGCAGGAATGACGGTCATTTTTGCGACATTATATAGATGACAGGACACTAAAAAACATCCCCCTGGTGCAACCGTTTCAGGAAATCCTCCGGGGACAGAACGTCTAAGCCGTCAAAATGATATGCTCTTTTGCCCATGTAAATACCAATCATCCTGTCTACATGGATACGGTCAGAGTTGCTCAGCGAACGCATAGGGCGTTCCCATTTCCTATCCCATTTTTCCGCCAGTTTTACTTCCAGGCAAACAATGTGAGCATTAGAGGATGCTTGCCGTTTCCGGATTTCAATCACAAAATCGATTTCCACCCCGCTGCCTGTACGATAGAAAGATATCTGTCGGTTCTTGTTTTGGGTAAGATTATAGACTCTTAATTCGTGGTAAATCATGTTTTCCAGCGCCGTACCTTTCCAAAGCCTGTCAACGGGCTCGAAAAGAAGACCAGCGGCTGCTCTTGCAACGCCAGAGTCAAACCAGTAAAATTTTGGATGCGTTTGTTCTCTGACCTTCACATTCGGCCGATAGGCTGGAAGGCATGGTTTGGGGAAACGACCATCTATACCGCTTCTTCGTAAAAAAATCCTTCGTAAAGGAAGGCAGTAGAGATGGCTTCGCAGTCGGCACGGCTGACGCCCGCCCGTCGCATGGTAGGCCGCCATGCGTTTCGCACAGTCTCAACGATGTGATCGAGAAAGGCTGTCGCGTCTTCTTCGGATAACAGGAAGCGGCCATGTTGGCTCAGAAGATTCTTGCGGTTGGCATAGCACCCGACGCTGCCACACGCCATAGCAAGATTGCGCCTTTCCACGGCGATCATGGGCGTGGGGGTCAGGTCAAATGCAGGGCTTAGTCGCCAGTTCCGGCCTTTTGCCAGAATGGCATGATTGCGTGGATGATCGTCCAGGTTGGATACTGCCGCGTTAAAGCACATTCTGGCGAACAGCTCGCGAAGATCGGCTTCCGGTTTCATACTCACACGCCGGATTTCATCTGCAAGCAAAATGTAGGACCAGTCCCGCCGGGCTGCCGAGTTGTCATCGCTTTGCAACATGGTCAGCGCGCTGACCATGCGGTGGCGCCGGTAACTATCTTCCGTTCGATCGCGGTCGAAACGGCGCACTAACAGAACGTCTCGTCCGCCAACCTTTGTGATATCGCTGTCAGCCACGGTAAGCCCACAGGCTTCGGCAAGATTCAACATTCCGTGCTCTACACGGGGATGGTTCCAGCGGTCGTCATGCCGGCCAAACTTGGCAATCCACAAGCCCTGCCTGTGCTCCACCACAGCTTTGGGCCGGGCACCTCCAAGTGAGGTGCCGATCAACATGAGTTCCTCGACCTGTCTGGCGGCCGAGCCCTCAAGGTTCATATCATCATTGATGATGGCGTCGGCTGCGGCCTGTATAAATTCCAGATCAAGAGTGCGGTTAAACCGGCTCTGTGTGGCCGGTGGTTGTACATTCAAGCCGAACCCCAGCGCACCCGCCCGGTCATCCGGGCCGTACATCAGGTAATCGAACTCTTCGAGCTGCGTGTGGCCGGTGTTTCGTTCAATGACACGCCTTCCCCAGAAATCAGGCATGGAATCACGGATCGCGCCGAAAAAGCCTTCCATCCGCGCTGTTTCGTATGGCCCCCTGCGAAGGCGTAACTCTACGGGATCGAGCTCGACCGCATCATTACGTTCAAGATAGCGCCGCCCGTAAAGGAACTGTCCTACCGGCTCACCATCAGGAGTCAGGAACACATTGAATCGCCCTGCTGTAACGAATTCCGTCGAGTCAGGCGGCACAATGTAAACATAGCACTCGCGCTCAGAAGTCATCGTTTATCGTCTTTCGCTTTGGCGCCGTCTTCGGGCTTCTAGCCCGCTCCAGAATCTTGCCTTCCTGATCGCGATCCGGATCGGCCACCTCTCGCATATTCCAGAGGAGTCCGAGTGCCCACAGTGTACCCAAATAAGCGGCTATTGCTGTGGTTGGCTTGCCCTTCTCGATATCGGCCAGAACATATCGGGAGATGCCGACGCGTTCGGCGAGCTCTTCCATGGAAAGCTTGCGCCGCAGACGGGCTGTACGGATATTGCGGCCCAACCGGTTGAGTATGTCTTCTACAGCGGCCGGCGGAGATTTTGAGATTTTGCTGACACGTGGCATGTTGATTTAAAACACCCTATAAACCTTTTATGTTTATTTAAATGAACATATCTTTAATTCGTGACTCAGTCAAGAAAATTATAAAAAAAGGTTTCTTTAAAGCACCTTAAAAGCTTTTAAAGATAGTTTAAAGCAACATTAATTGGAGTTAATTTGTTTGCGACACTGATTCATTAACCATCTGATTCCTATTTTGTAGTCATTTTATTCATTTCAGCCGAACCAGTTATTATATAGTTTTTGACTATTCCCACAGATTTCATGATTGTTGACCAAAAATTAGCAAAAAAGCAGTTTTTTTAGCTGAGAGCTTTGCACAACCCCCATTTTGCTCAATTTTGGTCATTGCAGGCGGGGCTTCGCTTTGCTCGCAATGACAATGCTGGGGGTTTTCAGTGGTTACCAACGGTCATGAATTACACCTGTTATAATTTAGTTATTTGAAAGTCAAATAACTCATTATCCATATCATCCCTGATTCCAAAGCGAGTGAGCGCAAAATCGTATTTTACCGGATCATCAGGGACTATTTTTTTAAAACCGGATGTTATTTCAAGAGCAGCCGCTATGTTTGCCTGTTTTCTTTTTGTGAGATTCAAGGCCAGGCTTATTCTGTGCATGTGTGTATCAAGGGGGATTATGAGCTTAGATAAGGGTATACCATTCCATCCACCTGGATCGACTCTGTCTTTTCTTGCCATCCACCTTAAAAACAGATTCATTCTTTTGCATGCACTCCCTTTTTCAGGCAGGGCAACAAGATGCCCCGGTTTTTTTCTTCCATTGGTAAGTTGAGTTGAAAAAAAAGTCATTGCAGGAATAACATTCTCATTATCTGCTGAAAAACCGGTTAAAAAACATTCATAAAGGGAGCCAAATCCTGCGATCACATTTTTAATCCCGACAAGGAAAGCGGCAAGATGATCCTGGGAGGCAAACCTGTGTGTAAAACCTGTAAATGCCCTGTTAATCGATGTATAAGTTGAATTTTTTAAAAACAGGTAAGGAGACGGATTCATCTTATCGAGTACAAATGCAACGCTCTTTAAAATTTGTGCAACCCTGCCGTATGCAAGTGAAGATGCGATAAGGCCTGCTATCTCCCGGTCTCTGATCTCTTTGTATGAATACAGAAATTCAAGGGGGTCAGGATGAACATACCTGCGCCTGTTATATTGATTGTAAAGGATGTCTAATTTTTGCTTAAGCCTTTCAAGGCGCATATTGATTTTTCGTAACAATTTAATTTCAAAGAAACTTTTTTGACAGGATTAACAGGATGTTCAGGATTAAAACATCAAAACTCATCCTGCAAATCTTCATCAAAATCCTTTACCTTACGTTTGATTTCAACTTTCCGTTTTTTTATTCACCGCAGAGCCGCAGAGAACGCAAAGAAGTTTATTTTTTAAAACAAAAAAACCTTTAATCTCTGCGTGCTTTGCGTCTCGGCGGTGAGATATATATTTTTCTTGTTTATCCTGTTATCCTGTCAGGATTTTTTTTCAACGGGCTAAAGTGTTACGATTTTTCGTGTCAGGCTAAAATGTTACTTTGGGCACAGCTTTTTCCAATTCCGGGATTTCATAGTACTCGGCTTTTGAGACACTGGCCAATGTTGCAAAGAATCTTCCCAAAAAAGTTCGTATATATGTGTTTAAACCCTGAACCGCATCGTTATATCTCTTTCGTTCAACTGAAATTCTATTTTCGGTGCCTTCGAGACTGTCCTGAAGCTTCAGAAATGACTGGTTCGCTTTAAGTACCGGGTATCTCTCCTGAAGAAAAAGAAGTCTCGATAGCACACCTTCAAGACGGTTTGCGCTTTCGACTTTATCTTTTACGGTTTTTGCCTGGAAGTATTTTGTCCTGGCCTCTGCGATATTTTCAAATAGTTCTTTCTCGTGTTTTGCATAACCCTTAACCGTTTCAACCAGATTCGGGATGAGGTCATATCGCCGCTTGAGCTGGTTTTCAACTTGTGCCCACTTGCCCTTGACATTTTCATCCATGGCAATGACTGTATTGTAACCTCCGATAATCCTTCCGACTGCAAGAATGGTAAACAGTAAAACAAGTCCTGAAATTATGAGAATGGTTTTTAACGATTTTGACATAAAGCCCTCCATAAAACCTACGTTAAGCGATTAGCTGTTAGCAATTAGCCGTTGGCTCTTAGCTAAAGGCTAATTGCTAAAAGCTAACTGCTAAAAAACACTAATAGCTAAAAGCTAATGGCTAATCGCTCATTTTAGGTAAAAATATTAAACTACCAGCCACCTGAGGCGCCGCCGCCACCGAAACCGCCGCCACCGCCACCGAAACTGCCACCTCCGAATCCGCCACCACCACCCCAGGCGCCACGTCTTCCACCCATAGAAGATAAAAGGAAAAACATAAGAAAAAGCCTTGGGTTCTTTATAAAAAGAATAAACATAATCACAAAAAACACCAGCGATATTATTTTGCCCATGAGGCTGACAGGTTGATCTTTGCCGGTGCGTTGGACTGAGTCTTTTATTTTCGGCATGCCGGTTATCTTTACGCCCGAATCCGCTGCTATTTCATTGGCCAATGCAAGAGCTGTGGCATATATACCTTTTGAATATTCTCCCCTGCTGAAAAAGGGCACGAGATAATTGCGGCCTATGGTTCCTGCCAGGCTGTCGGGTATGACGCCTTCAAGGCCGTATCCGACTTCAATCCTGTACTTTTTATCTTTAAGGGATATAAGAAGCAAAACACCGTTGTCTTTTCCCTTTTGCCCGAGTTCCCATCGATCGTGAGCTATTGTTATTGAAAAATCCTCGATAGATCCGCCTTCGAGGCTTTTAATGGTCAGAACAACGAGCTGAGCCGTTGTTTTTTGTTCAAGTTCCTGAAGATACTGATTAAGTTTATACTCGGAACTGTTATCAATTATATCTGCAAGGTCCACCACATAGTTCCCCGGCTTTTCCGGAATGATGTCGGCATGTGAAAAGGGTTGCAGCAAAAATAACAAACACAGGATGAGTATGATCAACGCCGGTTTAATCTTCAATTGCATCTGTAATATACCCCAGTTTTTCAATGGCTTGATAGTAGTCTTCAAATATTGTGTTGAGAGTTTCGATAGACAGTTTTGTTCTTTCCTTCTTTGCTTTCAATATTATTTTGAATACATCGGTGTTGACGCCGGACACATCCTGCAAGATTGTCAGGACTTCTTTATTTTGCATTGGAGGCTCTTTCTCAAAAAGAAGAATTAAACCTCTGAAAAGGGGGATATAGCCCGAAAAGGAACTTATAAATCCGTCTGCTATCAGTTTTTTGCTTCCTGAAGAAGAAAGGTAACCCTGCCTTATACCGATTAATTTAACTTTCAGTTCCCTTTCACACTGATGCCTGAGGTCGGATTTTTTGATTTCAAGATCTTTGAAAATATCCTCCCCCAAAATGGTTTTATGGAGGATCTTTATGGTCAGAAATTCAATCGGGAAGACATCAAGGGAACTTAAAACATACTCAGAGGTCATAATAAGGGGAGATGAAATCTGTTTTTTACCGAATTTCTTGCCAAGAGGCGCAAAATCTTCAAGGAATTTCAAATCAAACCTTTTGAGAACAAGGATGGAATTGATATCCGAAATTTTAGGATTGAAATCTTCGGTCAAAGCGCTGCCGATAATATGAATTGAATGGATTTTATCCTTGTAATTGTTTAATACAACGTCGAGAAAAGGTTTAAATTTCACCTCGGCATTGTCATCTACCTTTACTTCGTTCATATAGCCTCCTAACCCGAATATTTCATGAGTTCGACCCTTTACCGCTTTGATATTGATAGAAATTAAGGGTGCGAAACTTGAGTTGCTATTTTAAAAATCTTCCTGAATTAATGATTTTGTGTTATGACATTAAAAACAAAAAAAGGATAGCATAAAATGGGTTACGATTTTAATGCAGATGAAATATTTGAGATGGCCGAGCATATAGACAGTTCCTTGACCCAGGACAGGCGCCCGAAGCGCGTTATTTAGCATGGAAGCCGGCGAAATCTCAGAGCGGGTATACAGCAACATGCATGGACTGTGGAACGGGGATAAAAAAGGAGGACAAAATGGACAAATATGTATGCACAGTGTGCGGTTATGTTTATGATCCTGAGCAGGGTGACCCTGACAATGATGTTAAGCCGGGGACAAAATGGGAAGATGTGCCTGATGACTGGGAGTGCCCGGTGTGCGGAGCTTCAAAGGATGAGTTTGAAAAGGAAGAATAAAAGGAAAAGGCTGTTATGAAAAGGCCGGTTGTTGATATCGGTCAATGCAGTCTGTGTGAAGGATGTGTCGAAGTATGCTCTTTGGTTTTCAGACTGAATGAAACAGGTTTCATAGAAATCGCCGAACTTTCGGATTATCCTGAACCCTGTGTTGAAGAAGCTATAAAATATTGTCCTGAGGATTGTATATCCTGGGAAGGGGTTAGCGTTGAATAATGGGTGGCAGGCAACTTAAAAAGGAAATACTTGAACTCTTAAGTCATAAAGATTTTGAAAAGAGCCTGGGGAAGATCCGTCAACTACCAGCCAGGCAGGCAGTAAACCCGCTTTTTTCTTTTTTTTATAATAGAGATGAACTTGTAAAATGGTGGGCTGTTGCCGCAATGGGCGCAGTTGTTTCAAACCTTGCTGATCATGATATGGAATCGGCGCGGGTTATAATGCGCCGTCTAATCTGGAATCTCAATGATGAATCCGGCGGAATAGGCTGGGGTTCGCCCGAGGCAATGGGCGAAATCATGGCCAGGCACGGAAGGCTTGCAGGAGAATACCATAAAATACTTATATCCTACATCATGCCTGAGGGAAATTATCTTGAACATGAAATTCTGCAAAGGGGTGTTTTATGGGGTGTTGGAAGACTTGCCCATGCAAGGCCGCAACTTGTTGAGGATTCTGCGCTTTTTCTTCTCCCATACATGGAATCTGAAGATGCGAATCTCCGCGGGCTTGCCGCATGGACTGCCGGACTCTTTGATTGTAAAACCACAAGAATGTTGCTGAAGCGTCTTGAAAATGATCAGGCAACATTAACAATCTATCTTAACGGCAAACTGGAAGAGTTTACGGTTGCTCAACTTGCGCTCACGGGGGTCTTTCCTGATTGAGTAAACAGCGCCAGGGCGGGCTTTTAGTGGTTTTTATAGAGATAATATGATTCCATAATTTTCTTCACATAATTCTCTGTTTCTTTTATAGGAGGGATTTTTTTGTAGCGCGTAACTCTATTGGGGCCTGCATTATAAGCAGCCAGTGCAAGAGGCAGCTTACCTTCAAAACGGGTCATTAATTGTTTTAAATAAAGTGTGCCTCCCAGAATATTCTCCCGTGGATTAAATGGATTGGTGATTTTGAGAGCCTCAAAATTTTCGGGCATGATCTGCATAAGTCCCATTGCTCCGGCTTTTGAAACAGCTTTAGGATTAAAATTTGACTCAACTTTTATGAGAGCTTTCAGCAGAGGGAAAGAAACGCCGTATTTTATTGATGCTTCAGATATGAAATGGTCATACTTGCTTGTTGAATATTTGTTTGAGACCTTTGAAGGGTTTTCACTTAGATAGAATTTATAATTTGATGATGTCGGCACATTGGTAAAATGAAGTACTCCATCGCTGTCAATATATGTGTATATGTCAGCATGGCCGCATAATACACCTGTAAATATAAAAAGTGTTGTGCAGAATATTGTTATAAAGAAATATTTAATGTAACTGATGAACATTATTAAATAATTACCACTTTTTTTACTGCCCTGACGATTTCTTCAGGATCATCCATGAGTTGCAGGATATCAAGATCATTATGAGATATCTTATGATGTTCAAGCAAGGTAGCCTTGATCCATTCTAACAGTCCTGACCAGTAATCAGATCCCACCAGTATAACAGGGAAGGGTTTAATGCGGTGTGTTTGAATGAGTGTAACAGCTTCAAAGAGTTCGTCTAAGGTACCTAAGCCTCCGGGCATAATAATATATGCAGTGGCATATTTCACAAACATAACCTTGCGGATGAAGAAATATTTGAATTCCAGCTTAACGTTTGAATATTGATTTGGTTTTTGCTCAAACGGAAGGACAATGTTCATTCCAACAGAGGTGCCTCCTGCTCTTAGAGCCCCTTTATTCCCCGCTTCCATGACGCCTCCCCCTCCGCCAGTTATTACAGCAAAATTGCTTTTGACAAAAAGAGCCGCTATTTCTTCGGTTTTCTTATAGATTGGATCATCTTCTTTAATCCTGGCTGAACCGAAAATAGTCACTGCAGGACCAATATCGTGAAGCCTCTCAATACCTTCAACGAATTCTCCCATAATTTTAAACAGACGCCATGCTTCGCCTATTTTAAAATCGTCAATTATAAATTGTTTTTCCATTAATATTACGATGTTTTTTAAGGTTTATTGGTAAGCGTTCACGGAACATTGAAATTAGAAATTTGGCCTTCATGCTTTTTATCAAAGTCGTGCCAGACCATATCTGATAACTCTTCTGCCAGTTTGTAGACATCCAACTCGTAAACTCGTTTCATCTCTTCCCAATTTCTACTTTCCAATTTCAAGTTTCAAGCCGTGAACTGTGAACGATTTATTTTTATCAGCATCCAGCCGATACTTAGACCCCTCACGCCTCACCATTAAATCCAATCGTAACTTCACCTCTGTCCACAATAATCGGAACTTTGCGTCTCCCATCGGAATATTTCAACATAGTATCAAGCTTATCAGCATCAGACAGCACATCAATATATTCCACATCGTTACCGTTTTTTATATAGGCCTCACGAGCCGCTGTGGTAAAAGGTCAGGTATTCTTTCCAAAAATCAATACTTTTTCTTCCATGACCAATTCTCCCTTGAAAAATAAGTGTTATCTCAAAAAATTAAACTTATCATTTTGTGCATTTTAAAAATCGCATACTGTGCATTCCGTAAGAAGGTTTTTAAGCTTCTTATGAAGAACTGAGTATGAATAGCAAGTTTTGGCTATTTCATAGTTGTGATCAACCATTTTTTTCCGAAGCTTTTCGTCCCCAAGAATTTTTTCAACCTGTCTTATCGACTTATCTGTTATATATCCATTAATTTCAATTACAGAAAATCCTTTTGGTTTAATATCCATTGCGTAAATCGAATAAGCATTAACTACTATTGGTTTTCGGAAATATATTGCTTCAAGAAAAGCATTGCCAAAGCCCTCAAAGTCTGAAGGATAGGTAACAAGATCTGCATGAGGGTAAATGTCATTCAGGGTATATATTTTCTTACCTGATTCTGTGAACCCTCTTTTTTCATTAATTATGTCTGAAACAAAAATTGTATCAACGCCCATCAGACAAGCATATTCTTTTACTCTGCATTCGTAATCATAGCCTTCATCACCTGAAGCATGTGAAATAACGAGTTTGGCTTTCTTCCCCAATCTGTTGATAAGCTCTATTGTGAGCTCAATTTTTTTGCGCTTAACAACTCTGGTGGGCTGGAGAATTAATAACTGATCGTCTTCGACTCCAAGAGCCGTTCTCACGTCAGATGCATAATCATCAACTGGTTCAGGCGGATTATCAAAGTCCATGACATTAGGGATGACGGTTGGAGAAATACCAGTTCTAAGACTTAACTGGTTATTAGCAGAAGAGTTGATTACCACGTGCTGAATTTGCGGCAGATGAGGAGGAAAGGCCATATTAAGGTATTCCCATACAGCGTTCCTCATAAAAGCCTGTCGTTCCCAGAAGAAATCGTGATGATGGGCAATTGTTGGGATGCCGGTTTCAGATATTAACTCTGCAATGGCCACGCCAAGAGGAATATTAAGCGGTATTGTCAGAGAATTTTCAGTTACCAGAAGATCAATTTTGAACTGCCGGATGAATTTGTAAAGATGGTTTTTTAATCTCAGTCTGAGTTCATGGATTTTCTGTGATACACAGTCGCCTCGTTTTAGCACTCCAAAGCAGTTTTGATGGATTTCCCGTATGTTGGGATGCTTAAAGTGAGCTTCAGGAACTATGTATGAATGCTCTGGTGCACAATCGCACTTACCGGCAAAATAAAAACATGTAAATCCTTCTTTTTCAAAAAAGTGAGCCCATTTTGATGTTTCAAGGGAAACGCCGTCTGTCCCGGCAAGACGTGTTGCAATAAATCCAACATGTCGCGGTTTGTGAGGAGTGAATAAACGGCAAGAATTTTCTTTTTCAATTTTAATTTCATCATCTTCTATATTCATGTCAACTCCTAAGTTGAGCGATTTTTTGCGAAGAAATGTGCTGATATCTTGATGCAGCAAGGTTTGCGAAAAGCGTAGGCATACCAATGGATATGTTAAGACTTTTCGCAAGTCCTTGATGCGCAAGAGATTGGTGCAGGTCGAGTAAAAAATCGCTCAATTAAGGTAATTATATCTCCTGATATCGAAAACAATCTACAGTATGATCATTTACCATTCCTGTTGCCTGCATAAAAGCATAACATATTACCGGGCCTGCGAATTTAAATCCCCTTTTTTTTAAATCAATGCTCATAGCTATTGATTCTTTTGTTTTTGAAGGAATTTCGTTTTGATTTTTCCATGCATTCTTTATTGGTTTGCCTCCAGCGAACTGCCAGATATATGCATCAAAACTTCCGAATTTCCTTTGAATGTTAAGGAATGCTCCAGCGTTTTGAATGGTGGCTTCTATCTTAAGTCTATTTCGGATAATTTCTTTGTTGGATAAAAGCTTTTCTATTATAGCTGAGTCGAATTTTGCAACAATTTCCGGCTCAAAATTATTAAAAGCTTTTCTGTAGTTGTAGCGTTTTTTTAAAATGGTCAGCCAGCTTAAACCTGCCTGCGCTCCTTCCAGTATAAGTAACTCAAACAACTTTCTATCATCATGCAAAGGAATTCCCCATTCATTATCATGGTACTTTATATAAAGGGGATCACTTCCTGCCTACTCACATCTTGTCTTCATAATTACCAGAATCCGTCAAGGCCCCTTAATCCGTTCATATAAAGACGCCCGCTTGCTTCAAACATAGAGTAACTTGTGAGTAAAATGGGCATGTCATAGGAACTTGCAAGCTCTATAATATTTTCATTTGGTTTCTTTCCTCTTACAAAAACAACTGCAACAATTCCGGCAACTTTAGCTGTCTGTATAACCTGCTCTGTGGTTATGCCGGTAAGCAAAACCGAGCCTTCCGCCAGTGAGGACAAAATATCATCCATCAGATCCGATCCCCCGGCCGCTACTATTGTTTTATCGAGCTGATCATCTCCAACAAGCACAGTCGCCTTTAATATATCTCTAATTTCAGATATTTTCATATAAATATTGCCAACTTCTAAATTATTGTAGTAAGGGCTCGGTAAAAAATAACTTGGCATTTTTGCATCCCAACTTCAACCATATCTTTAATTGATCTTCATTCGCAAAAGTCCTCGAAATAGCTCGCTATTCCTGCGGTTTTGCTCAATCAGATCAATTAAATCTACGGCAAATTTGGGCGCAAATTCTACCAAGTTATTTTTTACCGAGCCCTAACCAAAAAAAGTTAAATAAATTCCATTAGTAATGTGTATGAATTATATTTCATAATAGTCGCACAATGTCAACGACATGTCAGGCAGATATATACTCAGGTGGATAGGCTGAAGTCCGAAGCTTCCTGCCAACCTTCCACCTGAGTAGTTGCAACTTAGTTAGTGCTCGAACGAAAACCCCCTGAATTACTGTCTTCCTGTCATTGCGAGGAGCGTAGCGACGAAGCAATCTCTTGGGAATAAGGGGATTGCTTCGTCGTTCGTTCCTCACTCCTCGCAATGACTGCTCGTAACTATGGGTTTTTGTTCAGGCACTAGTTATACGATTTTGGATGCTTGACTGAAAAACAACGTTGGATTATATAGGGCAGGGAACATTATTCTTTGAAATTCTGCGGTTCAAAACAAATGGAGATTCGGGTTGGGAGAATTGGCATGAAAAGTTATAAGCTCAGGGCAGTTGAGACGGCAGAATACTTAAAAGCTCACATTGACAAGTCCCCTGAAATATGCATTCTCACAGGGACAGGCCTTGGCAATAGTGCAGGCTCAATAGATGTTGATGTATCATTCAATTACAAGGATATCCCTAATTTTCCTGTTTCGACAGTTCAGGCACATTTAGGGAAGCTTCTTTTTGGCGGCTTGAATGGAAAACCTGTTATTGCCATGCAGGGCCGGTTTCATCTTTATGAGGGCTACTCTCCGGCAGATGTTACTTTTCCAGTAAGAGTCATGCAGGAGCTTGGTGTTAAGATCTTAATTCTTTCCAATGCAGCCGGAGGACTCAATCCTGACTTTAAAGTCGGGGACATAATGATTATCAAAGATCATATTAATCTTACTGGCTCAAATCCTCTTATTGGGCCCAATGAAGACAGTTGGGGTATTAGATTTCCCGACATGAGCAGAGCATATGATGAAAAGCTTGCTTTGCTTGCGGAAGATGCCGGGGCCAAAGCAGGTATAAGAATGCAGAAAGGTGTATATGCAGGCTTAAAGGGACCGTCTCTTGAAACTCCGGCAGAAGTGCGTTTTTTAAAGACCATAGGCGCGGAAGCTGTTGGTTTCTCAACAGTTCAAGAAGTCATTTCGGCTGTGCATGGAGGAATAAGGGTGCTATGCCTGTCGACGATTACCAACATTAATGATCCTGACGAGCCTGTTCCTGCAACGATTGAAGAAATTATCAGTGTGGCGGAGAAAGCTGCTCCCAGGCTTGAAACGATAATTAATGATGTTGTATAGACTTTCAGATAAATAATTTCACTGTGTTATCAGTCGTCGACGTATAACTAATACGCCTTCCTCCTTCTGGCCTTGTGAAATTAATTATCTGAAAGTCTATAGCTGGATATAATTTTGGAAAGGCGTTAATTTGCTATGAATTCATCTGATATACTGATTTCAAATGGAACATTGCTGACTATGGATTCAAGGGGCACACAGTTCAAAAAAGGTGCTGTTGCCATAGAGGGTGAAAAAATTGTTGCTTTAGGGCCTGCTGATGATTTTTCATCATGGAATGCATCACGTATTATAGATGCCCGTGGAGGTATAATTATGCCGGGGCTTGTTAATGCTCATAATCATGCGGCAATGACGTGTTTCAGGGGCTTTGCAGATGATCTTCCATTGATGACCTGGCTGAATGATTATATATTTCCTGCAGAGGCAAAGCTTGATTATAAAAAAGTTTATTGTGGAACTCTTCTTGCCTGTGCTGAGATGATAAGTTCCGGGACAACCTGTTTTTGTGATATGTATCTTTTTGAAGATGCTGTAGCCTGTGCGGCAAAACGTGCCGGGATGCGGGCGGTGGTGGGCGAAGTACTATACGACTTCCCTTCACCCAATTATGGCCCAATTGAGAATGGCTTTGCATATACGGAGATGCTTATTGAAAAGTGGAAAAATGATTCTCTGATAACTATTGCTGTTGAACCTCACTCTCCTTACCTTTGTTCGCCGGATCTTCTTAAGAGAGCTTCTTTTCTTGCGGAAAAGAATAATATTCCACTTGTTATTCATGTCTCGGAGACCGAAAGCGAAGTTCAAAAAAGCAAAGAAAAGCATGGCGTTACACCCGTTGGATTCCTTGCGGATCTTAATGTGTTGTCGCGGAATCTTCTTGCCTGTCATTGTGTTGTGCTGACAGATGAAGATATTTCTCTTTTACAGCGTTTTGATGTTAAAGTTTCCCATAATCCTGAAAGCAGTATGAAACTTACATCAGGTATTGCTCCGATACCAGAGCTTTTAAAAGCGGGAGTTTGTGTCGGGCTTGGAACAGATGGGTGCGCAAGCAATAATGATCTGGATATGTTCCTGGAGATGGATACTGCCGCCAAGCTGCACAAGGTAAATACTTTTGACCCGACTGTTATGGATGCAAATACTGTGCTGAAAATGTGCACTATTGAAGGGGCAAGGGCACTTGGGCTTGATGATATAATCGGCTCTCTTGAGCCCGGGAAAAGGGCGGATATTATAATTATTGATACACATAAGCCCCATCTCACGCCAATGTATAACCCGATTTCTCATCTTGTCTATGCAGTTAAAGGGAGCGATGTTACAACCTCTATTATAAACGGGAAAATAGTCATGGAAGACGGCAGGCTTTTAACATTGAATGTTGAGGATATAATTGAGGATGTTAAGATTATTGCAGATGAAATAAGAGGCCTGAAACCTGAGTTATGAGTTTTGATATAATAATACACAACGGTACAATACTTACAGTAAACCCTGATTTTGATATTATTGAAGATGGCATTGTATGTATAAAAAATGGGCGGCTGGAACGGATTGAACCCAGGAGCGCCGGCTTACTGATTCCAGAGGCCGTGGAGATAATAGATGCTAAAGGCGGAATTATAATGCCCGGCCTTGTAAATACACATACCCATCTTCCGATGTCTATATTCAAGGGACTTGCTGATGATCTGCCCTTAATGACCTGGCTGAATGAACATATTTTTCCTGCCGAGGCGAAGCATATTAACGCCGAAACTGTCAGGCTCGGGTCTTTTTTATCATGTGCGGAGATGATACTGTCCGGCACAACCACGTGCTGTGACGGGTATTTTTTCGAAGATGAAGTGGCAAAGGCGGTTTTTGATTCCGGCATTAGAGCGATACTCGGGCAGGGTGTTATAGACTTTCCTGCCCCGGGAGTGCCGGAACCGTCAGATAATGTTAATAAAGCAGTCAGATTTACTGATAAATGGTATAATAAATCATTGATGATAACCCCCTCAATATTTTGCCATTCACCATATACCTGTTCTGAAGAAACTTTAAAAAAAGCAAAACATGCTGCATTGTCAAAAAATCTGCTCTTTCAGATTCACGTAGCAGAAACAAAAGACGAGAGAGATCGGATTCTGTCTGAGAAAAATTCTTCTCCAATCAAGTACCTCGATAGTATTGGGATACTGGATAATAACACTTTGCTTGTTCATTCAATATGGGTAGATGATGATGATATTGATATAATTGCAAATAGCGGTGCCAAAGTTTCGGTTTGCACAGAAAGTGAAATGAAGCTGGCTTCCGGCATTGCTCCGGTTATTAAATTTTTAGAGGCAGGAATAAAAGTCGGACTTGGTACGGACGGGAGTGCGAGCAATAACGACCTTGATCTATTTCAGGAGATGGACTCTACTGCGAAACTCCACAAGGTTAATATCCTTGATCCGACAGTCATGGATGCAAAGACAGTCTTTAAACTGGCGACAATTGATGGGGCCGGGGCACTTGGTCTTGATAATGAAACAGGCTCTCTGGAAACCGGCAAACAGGCAGACATTATTATTATCAATGTCAACAAACCTCACCTTGTCCCAATGTACAACCCGGTGTCACATATTGTGTATTCCGCACGTGGTTCGGATGTTCAGGACGTTATTATTGCCGGAAAGGTCATAGTCAGGGATCAGAAGCTCCTTAGTTTTGATCTTGAAGATGTGCTTGAAAGAGCCTCGCTAATAGGTGAGACAATTAAGGAGGAAATAGTGTCATGATTGAGTCCTATTCATTTGGTTCCATTGTAGTTGATGGAAGAAAGTTCACATCTGATTTAATTATCTACCCCGATGGACATATAGATGCTTTCTGGTGGCGAAAGGCCGGCCATAGACTTGCAAGTGATGATATCCATAAACTTATAAATTCAAAGCCGGAGGTCATTATTGCCGGCACAGGCTCAAGCGGTCTCATGAAACCTGAAAAAGAGCTTGAAAAATTACTTCAGCAAAGGGGCATAGAGTTTATTTCAGTGCTAAGCAGAAAAGCGGTGAAAATTTATAATGACCTGTCATCAAAAAAAAATGTTGGAGCATGTTTTCATTTAACATGCTGATTGGTAGGAAATGGATGGCAAGAATATGAGGCCAATATGGCTGGATAAGGATACGGGAATTGTTAAGGTAATCGATCAGCGTCTTCTTCCCCATGAATTTGTAATTTCCGATTTGAGAAGCGTTGATGATGTTATAAATGCCATAAAAGAAATGTTTGTCAGGGGCGCACCTCTTGTAGGTGTTGCCGGAGCTTATGGTGTTTACCTTGCGGTTATTAATTTTGATGAAAAAACAGGTTTTGATGATTTTCTTATTAATGAATGCAACAGACTAAAAGCTGCAAGACCAACTGCAGTTAACCTTTCCTGGGGTGTGGACAGGGTTATGCATGAATTGTTAAAAATGACAAATCAACCGGCAAGGATAGACAGGGCAAGGGATGAAGCTGCAAATATCGCTGATGAGGAGGCAGAAAATTGCAGAAGGATTGGTGAAAACGGTTTGCCGCTGATTGACGAGATTCGGATGAAAAAAGGAGGCGAAACAGTTAACATTCTTACCCATTGCAATGCAGGGTGGCTTGCCTGCGTAGAATATGGAACAGCAACTGCCCCGATATATGCTGCCTATGAAAATGATATAGATATACATGTCTGGGTGGACGAAACAAGGCCACTCAACCAGGGGGCCAGGCTAACCGCCTGGGAGTTGGGTAAACATGGTGTCAAGCACACTGTCATAACTGATAATGCCGGAGGTCACCTCATGCAGCATGGAAGGGTGGATATGGTTATTGTTGGCACAGACAGAACCACCTGTACAGGCGATGTCGCTAACAAGATAGGGACTTATCTTAAAGCACTTGCGGCAAGAGATAACAACATACCCTTTTATGTCGCTCTTCCATCCAGTACTTTTGACTGGGAACTTGATGATGGTGTAAAGGGAATACCCATTGAAGAGAGAGATCCTGATGAAGTTAGATATGTGCAAGGTTTAGATCATGGCTCAATGAAGCGTGTTCTGATTCCTCCGGCAAGCAGCCCGGCAGCTAACTTTGCATTTGACGTAACCCCCGCAAGACTTGTTACCGGTTTTATAACGGAAAGAGGTATTTGCAAGGCAACAAGACAGGATATAAAGAGGTTGTTCCCTGAAAAAATGATACAATAAATAAGTCCGTTTCAAAACGTTTTATCCTAAAAAACCTTGATTTTTTTTATATAATTTCTTATATCGCTTTATGCTTACTGAACTTGAAAAAAAGATAATTTCATTAATACAGGGAGATATCGCCATTACGCAGCGCCCATATCTTGAAATCGCAGAGAAGATAGGGATTCCCGAAGAAGCCCTTCTGGATACTTTAAAAGATCTTTGCAAAAGAGGCGTAATAAGACGTTTTGGCGCAACAATCCGGCACCAGAAGTCAGGCTTTAAAGCTAACGCAATGACTGCGTGGAAGGTTGACGAAGACCGCATTGATGAGGTTGGCAAAAAGATGGCTTCCTTTAAAGAAGTCTCACATTGTTACAGACGCAATTCCTCTGATGAATGGCCTTATAATTTATATACAATGATTCATGCCGGGGATGAAGAATCATGTCGTGAAACAGCCCGTAAAATGTCTGAAGCAGCTTCCGTGGATACATACAAGCTTCTTTTCAGCCGCAGGGAATTGAAGAAAACATCAATGAAATACTTCCCAACATCCTGAGGATTGAGGATTAATTTTTCACCTAAGTGAAATACGATACTCCAAATATTCTTTTGGTAAATCCCTGGATTCATGATTTTGCGGCATACGATTTCTGGGCTAAACCTCTTGGGCTTCTCAGCCTTGCATCAATACTCAGGCAGCATGGATTTTCAATAACATACATAGACTGCCTTGATCGATTTCATCCAAAAGCGCCTCACATCGACCCCTATACAAGAAACGGAAGGGGCCCGTTTTTAAAAACAACGATTCCAAAACCCAAAGGTCTTGAACATGTTCCCCGGAACTTTTCCAGATACGGCATTAAGCCGGAATGGTTCAGGGAGGAACTTGAGCGCATACCAAAACCAGACCTTATTCTTGTCACTTCTTTTATGACTTACTGGTATCCGGGCGTAAAGGAAACCATAAGAATTATAAAAGAAACTTATTCAGATATTATCGTTATTCTTGGCGGTATATATGCCGGCCTTTGCAATGAGCATGCTGTATCGCATTCAGGCGCAGACATCGTTTTGACTGGTCCCGGCGAGAAATATATCTTAAAGCTTGCAGAGAATTATACAGGTTTTTCTGTGAGCCCAAAGTTTGATCCGGAGGATCTTGACACCTTTCCTTATCCCGCATTTGACCTGCAAAGAAAAATTTCGTATATTCCTGTTCTTACATCTAAGGGATGCCCGTTTTCCTGTTCGTATTGCGCTTCGCATTTTTTAAATCCAAAAAGAATGCTGCGCAGTCCGCTTTTTCTTATTGAGGAGATAAAGTACTGGCATTTTAAGTATGGTGTAAAAGATTTTGTATTCTATGATGATGCCCTTCTTGTTGATGCGGAAAGGCATGCTGTTGTATTATTTGAAGGTTTGATTAAAGAGAATCTTAATGTCTGCTTTCATACACCGAATGCAGTTCATATTCGTGAGATTTCAGAGAAAACAGCCGGCTTGATGTTCAGGGCTGGTTTCAAAACCATTCGGCTTGGTCTGGAAACAGCCACATTTGAAAATAGAAAAGAACTTGACAGCAAAGTGACTGCAAATGAATTTAAACAAGCTGTTGCCTGCCTGAATAAAGCTGGTTTTCAAAAGAATCAGGTGGGAGCGTATCTGCTGACAGGTCTGCCGGGGCAGACAATAAGTTCGGTAGAAGAGTCTATAAGAAAGGTAAAAAGAAATGGTATAACACCTGTGCTCGCACATTATTCCCCGGTACCTCATACTGCTTTATGGGACAGGGCTGTTGCTTCTTCCAGTTATGATCTTAAATCCGACCCTGTGTTTACGAATAATGCGATATTTCCCTGCTGGTTTGAAGACTTTTCGTGGGAGAAAATATCGTATCTGAAAAACCTTGCATCAAATTAGTATAAGTTTAAAAAAGGAGAAGTGAAACGTGCTGGAATTAAAATCAATTGACCTGAAAAAAGTAAAAACTGAAACTCTAATTATACCTGTCTGTGAGGACAGAGATATACATGATGACAGGATGATATCCTCCCTGATAACCAGAGCGAAAAAGCTCAAGGAGTTCAAGGGGGATAAGGGTGAGGAAGTCATTTTTTACACTCCGCCAGAGGTTAAAGCGGACAGAGTGATTTTTATGGGGCTTGGCAAGCTGAAAGAATTAAATGCAGAATCTTTACGAACTGTTGCCGGCAAGGCAGTAAAAAAATGTATTAATATGGACCTTCCGGAGGTGTTGATAGCTTCCCCTTCGGCAAAGAAGATCAAAATGGAGATGCCGTTACCTCTTGAGGCTATAATTGAAGGAGCTTGCCTTGGGAATCATCTCTTTGATAAATATAAGGATGAGAAAAAACATAGTTCGCTTAAGAAGATTTCTTTTCTGGTGAAACGTGATGTGGCTGAAAGTTCCGGCAAACTATTGAAGAGCATCACCACTATTTGCGAAGGTACTATCTTCGCCAGGGATCTGATTAATACGCCTTCTAACGATAAAAAACCCGAACAATTTACAAAAATAATTGCTGACACCGCTAAAAAAGAAAATTTGAAAGTAAAAATATTTGATGAAAAAGAACTGAAAAGGAAGAAGTTCGGAGCAATGCTGGCGGTTGCTGCAGGCAGTGAGAGCAAGCCGAGAATGATTGTTCTTGAATATAATCCAAAGGACGCAAAAAAGACGGTTGCTCTTGTCGGTAAAGGTGTAACGTTTGATTCCGGGGGTATAAATTTAAAACCAACAGGAAGTCTTGAGGAAATGAAGAGCGATATGTCAGGGGCTGCTGCGGTTGCGGCAACCCTTATTGCCTTGGCTAAACTCAAGCCTAAAACTAAAGTAATTGGAATTATTCCTGTTGTTGAAAATATGCCTTCAGGTAATGCTTCACGTCCGGGAGACATAGTAAAAAGTTATTCAGGCAAAACCGTGGAGATATTAAATACAGACGCTGAAGGCAGACTTATATTGATTGATGCTATTTCTTATGTGGTTAAGAAATATAAACCCGAGACTCTCATAGATATTGCAACGCTGACAGGGGCATGTGTGGTTGCACTTGGAGAGAAGATAGCGGGAGTATTTTCATCTGACGATGAATTAGCTCAATCTATTATTAGCTCAGGTGAAAAGACCTATGAGCGATGCTGGCATATGCCTTTGCCAGATGATTATAAAGAAGATCTTAAAAGTGATTTTGCTGATCTTAAAAACATTGCCGGTTCACGATGGGGCGGTTCAATAACAGCAGCTTTATTCCTGTCGGAGTTTGTTGGAGATACAAGATGGGCACATATTGATATAGCAGGCCCTTCTTATATGAAAAAGGGAAATGCATACTGCGGGGTTGGGGGTACCGGCTTTGGGGTTCGGCTGTTTTGTGATCTGCTTGAAAAATTGTGATATCAGAAATTTACAAAGTCATCATAAAATTAACCTGAAGAAGCGGGCAGCGGGCTCAAACAGTCAGCCGTTTTAAATTTAAGTGCCAGCCACCTCATGTTGTTCACAACTTGCTTTTTGAGTTTGTAAATTTCTGATGAATGGGGTCGTTTATGTCGAAACACACACATAATTTTGTAAATAATTATGATGAAGAAAATATAGTATTTGGGCTGGACCGTGACACTGATGAGAAGTCGTTGATCGCATATCTTCAGAAGTTCACAGATGATGAGATGATGCGGATTCTGGTTAAAAGGCTGAGCGATGATGATATCAGCGGAATACTGAATTATATTCTTGGAATTTTGAAAAAACACCTTAAAGAAGAAGAATATCATCGAATATTTTTAAAGGATTAGACTGAGGAATTATTTTGCGGGCTGTAATATTTGCAAATGGAGTTTTGAATAATCTCCAGGATGTTCACGATATCATACTTCCTGATGATTTGATAATTGCCGCTGATGGCGGTATGACTTACTGCCGGGCGCTGGGCATAAAACCTTCTATAGTTATAGGAGATTTGGACTCTTTGGATCCTGATTATTTAAAGTCTCTGCAAACATCGGGAACAGAAATCATAAGCTATCCAATCAACAAAGATCAGACCGACCTTGAGCTGGCTTTACACAAAGCTCTTGACCTTGGCTATGATGAAATTCTTGTGCTGGGAGCGCTGGGTGCACGATGGGATATGACAATAGCCAATTTATTACTTCCAGCAGCATCAGAGTTTTCCAAAGTTACAATTCGTTTGATTGATGGGCATCAGGAAATTCTTTTGTTAAGGGGGAAGGGCGAACTTATCTTTAACGGGAAAAAGGGAGACATGCTTTCGATAGTTCCTCTTGGTCAGGATGCTTACGGCGTTACCCTGCGGGGTTTGAAATATCCTCTGGAAGATGATGTATTACGATTCGGCGCTACAAGGGGAATCAGCAACGTATTGATAGATGATACTGCAACAGTATATCTAAAAAAGGGATTGCTTCTTTGTATTCATATTTATACCTAAATTGAGCGATTTTTTACTCGATCTGCACCAATTTCTTGCGCATCAAGGACTTGCGAAAAGTCTCAACATATCCATTGGTATGCTTGCGCTTTTCACAAACCTTGCTGCATCAAGATCTCGGCACATTTCTTCGCAAAAAATCGCTCAACTTAGGTTCTAAAGACTGAAAGTGCCTGTTGATTAACTCAGAGGGTAAGACCGGAGGGTATGCACATGTCACAGAAGAAGACCGACAGGCCGGATCAGATCATTGCCGAGGCTCGGCATGACCGGGAGCTTCGGGAGAAAACCTATCGGGAGCGAGCGCTAAAGCTTTTCCCGTGGATCTGTGCGCGATGCGGGCGCGAATTCACAGGCAAGAGAGTTCGAGAGCTCACAGTCCATCACAAAGATCACAACCACGATAATAATCCGCCTGACGGCAGCAACTGGGAGTTGCTGTGCCTATACTGTCACGACAATGAGCACTCGCGTGACCAGGTAGCGGAATGGTATGGCGAGGTGACGCCGGGTGGCGAGCAAGAGCCACCTTCTACCCACAGGCCGTTCGCTGGTCTCGATGCTTTGCTGAAGGATAAAAAATAGCTGATTAATGAAAATAAAACCTAAAAAGCCTTACGTTCCGTTGGAAAAGCATGACACGATACGTCATGAAATAATTTCTGTTCTTACAGAGCGAACCCTGTCAGCGCGGGAGATATCCGCAGAGATAGGGATTTCTGAAAAAGAGGTTGTTTCCCATCTCGAGCATGTTCGGATAGCAGTTCAGAAAAGCGGAGAACGCCTGGTGATAATCCCTGCTGAATGTAAAAGCTGCGGATTTAAGTTCAAAAAGAGGGAACGACTGTCTAAACCCGGTAAATGCCCAATCTGTCGTCGTCAACAGATTCAGGAGCCGTGTTTTTGCATAGGGTTCGGAAAAAAATAAGTTGGTCATTTGGGCACCCAAATTTGCCGCTCACTCCTTCCCTAATCGAATTTTATGCCGCACACGATCCAGCAGTTTGACAGGTCGAGTTTCATAAATTTTCTTGATTTTTAACCACTTATGATTTATCAGATTGTGATTAATTCAAAAAATGGGTTTATCTGGATTCCCCAACACTAATTTAACCTAAGTTGAGCGATTTTTTGCGAAGAAATGTGCCAAGATTTTGATGCAGTTTCTGCGAACCTTTTTTAGAACACGTAATGGGAACACTTAAAATGAAAGATGAAGACAAGACAAAAAAAGAGCTTATTGATGATTTTGTGAAAGTTAGACGACAACTGAAGCAATACGCTGATATGCTCGACGTAATACCCGATATTGTTTACAAAGTAGATAGTGATGGGCATTTTGTTTATATAAACGACACTATCAAGTTTCTGGGCTATTCGCCTGAAGAATTGATAGGGAAACATTTTAGCAAGATAATTCATCCTGATGATATTGCATCTTTGAGCCGTTCCACTGTTTTGAAAAGATATAAGGGATCAATAACCGGAGATAAGAACGCACCAAAACTATTTGATGAGAGAAGGACCGAAAAAAGAGGAACAAAACACTTTATTGTTAGATTAATACAAAAGGGCTGGGAACGAGAAGAAGATTCGAAGAATGTAGAAAATTCAAAAACAGTGTATGTAGAACTGATGGCGAGCGGACAATACGATAAAGCGGTCAGCAGAAAGGATAAGGCTTTTCTTGGAACTGTGGGCGCCATCCGAGACATAGAAAAGCAGAAATACGTCTATGACACGGCGCCTGTTAATGATGGCGAGATAAGCTGCGGAGAAATATCTTCGTCTGGCCCAGATGGTATTGATGTAGATAGCCATGGCAAAAAGTATGAGGGTACAGTCGGAATCATAAGGGATATCACTGAACGCAGAATATTTGAACAACAGAAAGCAAAGCTTGAAAAACGATTGCAGCAGGCTCGGAAGATGGAAGCTCTCGGACAACTTGCAGGCGGAATCGCTCATAGCTTTAACAACCTCCTTATGGCAATTCAGGGAAATACCTCTTTGATGCTTTTGAATACCCTTCCCTCGCATTCACATTATGAAAAGCTAAGGAGCATTGAGGAGCAGGTTCGAAGCGCCTCGAAACTCACCGCTCAGCTTCTTGGTTATGCCAGGAAGGGAAGGTATGAGGTCAAGCGCCTTGACCTTAACCAGGTGGTGAAAGAAACCTCAGAGATTTTGGGTAGAACCAAAATGGGGATTACGATTCATAAAGAGCTTGCTGAGGGGTTATTTGCCATAGAGGCGGACGAGGCCCAGCTTAAACAGATCCTATTTGATCTGTATCTGAATGCTGCCGAGGCGATGATGGATAGCGGGGATCTCATCTTGAAGACCACAAACGTGACCCATGAAGACATAAAGGGTAAGGAATACGATCCAAAGCCGGGAAACTATGTTTTGCTGACAATTACCGACACGGGTGTTGGCATGGATAAAAGCACTATGGAGTTCATCTTTGATCCCTTTTTTACAACTAAGCACATGGGCATGGGCACTGGTCTTGGCCTGGCTTCTGCTTACGGTATCATAACCGGCCATGGCGGATATATTGACGTGGAATCCAGGAAGGGGCATGGGAGCACCTTCAGTATTTATCTCCCTGCATCGGGGAAAAAAGTCCGGAAAGTTCTCAGAACTGCAGATAAAATCACCAGGACAACCGGAACAGTCCTTCTGGTAGACGATGAAGACATGATTCTGGAGGTAGGAAAAGAGTTGTTAGAGACATTAGGCTACAAGGTGCTTACAGCCAAAGATGGAAAAGAAGCTGTCGAGGTTTATAAGAAAAAATGGGACAAGATTGACTTAGTCCTTATGGATATGGTTATGCCGAATATGGGTGGTGGCGAGGCCTATGACCGGATGAAGGAAATCAATCCACGTGTAAAAGTCTTGCTTTCAAGTGGCTACAGTCTTGACGGAGAAGCGAAGGAGATATTGGCACGAGGCTGCGACGGTTTTATGCAGAAACCCTGTACTATAAAGGAGTTATTTAAGAAGATAGGGGAAATTCTGGTCTAATTGCTTTTAATTAAACCTCGGGCTATGCCCGAGCGATTTTAAAAGGTTTTACCGTTCCGGCGAGAATATTGAACGGCAGAGTAAAGCGTTTTTTGAACATCGAACATTGAACGATGAAATCGCTTCGCTCCGCCAGTTTATAAATTGGCAGAATACCTTATTCAAAATTCGATGTTGGATGTTCGATGTTCGACGTTCATAGCCTTTTAGCTTGACGGCTACGTCCTTGATATTGGATTGTAATCTGCAGAAATCGTGATGCTTTTAGACCCCTTCGAGGGGTCTTCATCAAACCACCCGTTCCACGGGTGGTAGGTGATTTTTCACTTTTCAAGCTCTTCCAGCTTTTTTTCGAACTTAGCCCGCTTTTCTTCCAGAAAGCCTGTAAGCTTTTCCATCTCGTCAAAAATGCGGTCTATTTCAGACTGGCGCTTGTGAATGGACCGGGAAAACTCGACAATTTTTTTACCGTCCTGGTTCTGAGATGCTTCCTGCATAGCCTGGTTAAGCTCTGAAAGCTCATCTTCAAATCTTTCTATATCATTTTCCGCCTTTGCTATGCCCTGCTCGAGCGGATTGAGAGCTTTTCCCCTTTCTGTGATTATTTCCGAGCGTCTTCGCCTGAGTTCCTTTTTTGTCAATTTTAAAACAGCTTTTTCTCCTTCGGGATTCTGCACAGGACTTTCATGTTCCCATCCGACTTTTTCAAGAAAATCTCCATAACTCCCGGCAAATACCTCAATCCGGTCATTCCGGAAAACAATCAGGCGCTGGGCAAGGGCATGCAGAAACATCTCGTTGTGGGTAACCATGATCACAACACCGTCAAAGCTGTCGATTGCAGCCAGCAGCGCATCGCATGATTCCATATCCAGGTGGTTGGTCGGTTCATCAAGAAGCAGAAGGTTTACCGGTGTTACAAGAAGCTTGCCCAGCATCACCCTGCTTTTTTCACCCCCTGAAAGGACACTGATTTTCTTTAAAGCATCATCGCCTTCAAACATCATGGCGCCGCAGATATTGCGGGCCGACTGCCTGTCAACATCAGAATGTGAACTCAGCATCTCCTCTTCTATGGTTCTTGTGTCAATCAGGCTTTTGATGTTGGTCTGCTCAAAAACCCCTTTTGTGATCTGGGGGTTGTATGTAACCTCACCCTGTTGAGGGGTAATGGCTCCCGCAAGAAGTTTAAGCAGAGTTGTTTTGCCTTTCCCGTTTTTACCCACAATACAGATCCGCTCACCAGATCCGATGGAAATGTTAAAATTCCTTATAAGCGGCTTATCAGGCTGGTATGAAAAGGACAGATCTCTGGCCGTCATCACATGTTTTCCCGAAAACGGGCTGCTTTTAAAGGAAAAATCAAGAGACTTGATTTTTTCAAGTCTTTCCCGCTTTTCTGTTTTCTTAAGGGTTTTAATCCTGGACTGAACCATGTTCGCAAGTCTCGCCTTGGCCCTGAACTTTGTTATGAACTGCTCAACCTCTTTCCTGCGCCGCTCGTCGTTTGAGCGGGTCTTTTCGTATATCTCCTCATCCTGGGCGAGCTGGGCATAATACTTTGCTGTATTTCCTGCGATCTTGCGCACCTTCCTGCGGTGGATGCCGGCCGTATGGGTGATGATATTGTCCATAAAGCTTCTATTATGGGTAATGAGCATTACTTCACGCGGCCAGTTAAGCAGAAAACGCTCAACCCAGCGTATGGATGTAATGTCAAGATAATTGGTAGGCTCGTCGAGTAGAAGCAGATCCGGCTCAGATACAAGCACTTTTGCAAGATTCAGGCGAACCTGGTATCCGCCTGAAAACTCCAGCGGGTTTCGTTCCATGTCGGCTTGAGAGAAGCCAAGACCCGTAAGGATCTTCTCAACTTTCCAGTGGTGATCCCGTTCTGATTCCGGAAGGCCCCTCATTCCTTCTTTGTGCACGGTTTTTTCTGTAAATTCTATCTGCTGGCGAACATAACTAATTCTGTAATTCCGGGGTATGACAATAGCCCCATTGTCCATTGATTCTTCACCGGCTATGAGCCTGAATAGAGTTGTCTTTCCGTGCCCATTCCTTCCTACAAGCCCAACCCTCTCCCGAGGATTGATCTTAAAACTGACTCCTTCAAAGAGAACTCGGTTGCCGAAGCTTTTTGTGATATTTTCTACGTTAATCATTTGGAGTATGCCTTTAATCTTGTAATCTTTATCAAATCAAGCTATATGCAGATTTTATTTCCGTCAACCATATATACCTCGAAAGGCCACAAATTATGGTTTTTCGCTGGCCATGAACACCAATAGCTGCGTTGCTCAGGCTTGCAATAGCCTGCTATTACGCGTCTTCGTGCCTTGCTCTTGATGCTCATTGCTCACCGAAAAAAACGCAATTTGCAACCTTCCGGGGTATATCATAAAAACTTTGTTATGAAACAAAGCGGCTGTTTTTTGTCTTTACCCTCCCATGGAACTATTAAGCGAACTTAAAAGATATTTTGATCTCTCCTCATTCCGCTCCGGCCAGGAAGAAGTGCTTAGAGTAGTGCTGGAGGGGAGAGATGCCCTGGTGGTCATGCCAACCGGAGGAGGAAAATCGCTGTGCTATCAGCTCCCTGCCTTAATCCGTGATGGAACGGCCCTTGTGGTTTCTCCCCTTATCGCTTTGATGAAGGATCAGGTGGATGTCCTTCAAAAAAGAGGGATTGCCGCATCATTCATCAATTCCACCCTTTCCCTGGTGGAACAAAGACAGGTGCTTAAAAGACTTGAGGCAGGAGAGTTAAAGCTTTTGTATGTCGCTCCGGAACGGTTTCGCCAGAAAGAGTTTCTACATACCCTTTCCCGCTCCAGGATCAGTTTTGTGGCGATAGATGAAGCTCATTGTATTTCCCAGTGGGGACACGACTTTCGTCCCGATTACCTGCGGCTTGGAAGAATCCTGGAACGTATAGGACCATATCAGATCCTCGGCGCTACCGCCACTGCCACTGAATCCGTCATATCCGATATTATCTCCAGCCTTCATCTTAAAAATTGCCGACAGTTTGTAACAGGATTTTATCGAAAAAACCTGCTGTTGAGAGTGCTTCACTGTACAAATAAAAAGGAGAAGGAAGACGCCCTTGCGTCTGCCCTTGCTTCAGTGAAGCTTCCTGCAATTGTATATTGCGCCACGAGAAGAGGTGTGGATGAAGTGGCAACTCTGTTGAAAGATCGAGGGCATCCTGCATCAGGATACCATGCCGGTATGAACGATGAAGCACGAAATCGTGTGCAGGAACGATTCATGACAGGACGCACTGAAATAATTGTGGCAACCAATGCCTTTGGGATGGGAATTGATAAATTAGACATACGTCAGGTCATCCATTACCAGTTTCCCGGTTCTATAGAATCGTATTATCAGGAGATAGGAAGAGCGGGAAGAGATGGAAAAAAGTCAATATGCACGCTCCTTTTTTCTATGGGGGATAACTATATTCAGGAATTCTTTATTGACATGAACTACCCTTCGCAGGAAGCAGTCCATGATGTCTTTGAGTTCTTAAAGAGTGATGGGAGGGATTATCTGAGCGTTGGAAATAATGAAATTTCTGAAATGACCAGCTCCGTCCAGAGCGACGGACAGGCAGGGATCATCATAAAAATGCTGGAACAGGCCGGTTTTCTGGAAAGGCTGTATTCGGGGAGGCGGCTTTGTTTTGTTGCGGCCGGCACAGGAAAACCAAGAGGGCCTGTCCGAAAAAAGATATTTGACGCTGTGTCAAGAATTGCAGGATCTAAAGGAAAAAAAGTTTCAATTGATATCCTGGCAAAGACCGCGGGTCTCGAAAAACCAGCGCTTCTTAGAGGTCTCAGACTGCTTTCAGCAGACGGATTGATTACATACATACCCCCGACCGCCGGTCGCGACATCAAAATAGTACGGCCCCAGACAACCTTTAAGGAGTTGGAAATAGACTTTGAGCTCCTTGAGAAAAGAAAAGAGAATGATCTGGAAAAACTCAAAGAAGTGGTAGCTTACGGGTATTTTGGAGGGTGCAGATGGGATTTTCTCCTTTCTTATTTCGGGGACGACAGTGCAACAGACCGGTGCGGGTCCTGCGACATGTGCATTCAAAGAAAACTAAAAAGGACAGATACAAACAAAAAAGAAGAGGAAACAACAATCCTTAAAATATTGAGCTGTGTGGCGCGCATGCAGGGCCGGTTTGGCCGGGCACGTGTTGCCCAGGTACTTACCGGCGCTTCAAGAAAATGGATAGCCTCACAGGGAATGAATCGACTTTCCACATATGGCTTGCTGTCCAATTTTATCCAGGAAGATGTCCTTGATCTTATTAACCAGTTAGATCGGCAGGGATGTTTTGTTCGCCAGGGAGATCATCTTTACCCGACTATAACCCTCAGTAAAAAAGGGATTGCGGTGATGAAAAAAGAGGAGGGGGCGTTTCTAAATCTGCCGGAAATCAAAATAACGGCCAAGACTACTGCAGAGGTAGCCACTGATTTTTCTCCGGAGCTTTATGAGCTATTACGTCAAAAAAGAGAAGAGTTCGGGACAGCAGCAGGAATTCCCTTGTTTCTGGTAACCTCAAACCGGACACTGAAAGAGATGGCAGCGTCAGTACCAAAAAGCATGGCGGAACTTCTCCAGGTACACGGAATCGGGCCAGCAAAAATGGAAAAATACGGACAAGGGTTTTTAGACGTAATTTTGGAGTATTGTGATAAATCAAGTTAGCGCATCTTTTCTGTTTAATATCCAAATTGTTGAAATATACAGTTAGAAAAACTGTTTTTTTGCTAATTTTTGGTCAACAATCATGGAATCTGTGGGAATAGTCAGAAACTATATAATAACTGGATGTCCCCTCGTACCTCGGGGACATCGCCCAGGATGAAGGAACGCGCCAATAAATAAATGCCGTACAAGCGCGACCTCTATGACATCAAACGGATTGAGACAGACGCAAACAGCGCGCTCCTCATCCTGGGCGTTAGCGGAAAATACCCCATGTTTAGATAATTGATGCCCAATTAGGTACAATAGAGCTGTAATCAAATAGGAAGAGGAGAGCTTATGAGTAATGAGAATAAATACAAGGGATTATTATGGATTGTGAGTACTCTGCTTCTAATCGTTCTTGTAGCATTTAACTTGTATTCGGGACTTACAGTCAGGAAAATTGGGATACCTGGCATTTTTGTTTTAGAGTTTGGAGAAGTACAAACCGACGGGAGAAATTCTACAACGACACAGAAGGTTCCGCTCGATGAAATTACAGGAAGAATTGAAGAATTGCAGCAACATTTGGCGAATAATGAAAACGACCAAGAAAAAGCTCGCCGCGGAATTGAACAGTTAAGAACTATGCTTGAGACTGATCCAGATGCGTGGAGGACAATCGAAGATCAGGAGCGATGGCTTGAAAGACTTACAATGGAAAGAGAGCATATGGAGGATGAATTACGCCGCCTACATGCACAACGATAAGGCGGTTATTCCCCACAAGAAACTGATACTTCGACCGCTAACCAGTGCATTCTCGTGTCCAGATAAATCCGAATCGTTGGGATTCCCGCAAGGCGGGATGAAATTCGATGTTGTTACCCAGTGGGTGATCGCATAGTGCGAAGTCCCACTTGACAAAAGCTTAGCCAGCAGGTCAATAGTGACGTCCGAGGGTAAGCTCCGTAAGGAGAGTCCGAAGCCGGGCGGAACAAGAATGCAGGCTGTGTGATTGAGCCCCGAAAAATGTATAGTTGTGGACAGCAGGATAAACTCATGATCGAAAAATTGCGAGGAAACGCCGACAGTTTGTATGCACTGGAAGGCAGCAGCCCTGGGTGCGCTATGGCGAGTATTCAGGACACCACCGGGGTCTGAGGTAGCGGCCGACAAGGCCTTAATCTAGCGGGTGAAAGTCCCGTCATACCAATTGCTCGATTCGGGTATGTAGTGATACCACAGTTCGTGAAGGGTAACCTCACGTCCATTGCGTGGTGTAAACGGCCCGGCCGCCCTATGTTCACATAAAGTGGGTATAGCGGTGGGTGCAATCGGGGGGCCAAGTGAGTAAGGGAGCCTGAACATTAAGGAATTACTGCAGCCTCGAAAAAGTGCTCCCAGTTGAAATTGCATTACTGGGGTTGTTTGCGTGTGCCGAACGTGTCAGGCTTGACGTGAGGCCGTTGTCCGATGGGAAGAAACGGTTGAGTGCACCAGGGAAACACCGCGGGGTATGGGTACAAGCACCTTTACAAAGATTACGGAGATAACGTTGGGAAGGGCCATCTCCCAGCAGGGGCTGACAGCAACCTGCGAAGACTAACCGGAACAGTGACGAGCGAAGCCGGGGAGAGGGTTTTGGTCTGGCGCATGAGCCAGTATGAGTGATGAAGGAGGGGTAACTCCCTCTGACGGGACGCCAGACGTCTCGCCGTAAGGGGTAACACCTTGAGCGGGCAAAGGGGCTCTTGGCGCTTGGCGGGCATCGAAGTGGCACAGCCTCGGACTCAGAACCGAATAAGCTGGTGACCGCCATTAAATGTCGAGCTATGAGTAAACCGATAATGCAAGGGGCGTATGTGAGTCAGCACTTAAGTTTCGGCGTCATCAGGGAAGGCTCATGGGGAAAGCTATGGTCACCAACCGGACTCGGGAAATCCGACCGTCCGGGATGAAAACGGGGGCTTACGGAAACGTGAATCTTACACTGCGGGATAACACGACCGACACGTAGTAGCTGCGTGCAGCGAGGCGTTAATGAAAGAAAGTCAATAGTGAATCCGGCAGTCGAGGGTTGCGCGCGCCGTATTTCTATCCAGACTGTTTGGTCATGTTTTCGCTGATTAGGGAATCCTGAGTGCGTTAGCATACCGAGGAACCGTATGAGTGGAATCCTTCAAGTACGGGTCTGTGGGGAGGGCGCCGGGTAACCGGTGCCTTTACCCGGAACTCTTACAAGCAGGGTCGGACGGCTGTAACATTTGCCAAGTTTGAGCAAAACGTAGCATTTACAAATACCCGTTTCCCTGCTTGTAGGTGATGCGGAGGCGTTCGGCGGCTACAAGTTATGTACGACCGACGGACTTGCTTGGGTTGCATCTACCGTCTTTTCTGCTATAATATGTTTATCGGACATCAAGGAGTTCATATGGAGCCGCAGGATTCGATAATACCTAAATTTTGCGCCGATGGTTACCTGCCTGAAGAAGGGCTGTACCTGGCTTCGAAAACTGAAGTCATGTTTCGATTTGGTTCATCGTCTCGGCGGCGTAGACGGCTGGTTATTCGAATTAGGCGTTGGATAGAGTTGGCTCGACTGATTGGTGGTCTACGTCTGCTGATTGATGGAAGTTTCGTCACAGCGAAGGCTGAACCGGACGACATTGACGCGGTTATTCTGCTTCCTCCGGATTTCCAACACCAAATTGAGCAAGAAATTGAGGCGGCATTAGAACTGGAAGAAATGATTCTGACCCGTCGCCCTGAAGAAATCTTTGCTGCGGAAGACGAAACCGACTGGAATGAGTGGATTGAGTTTTTCAGTCGCACACGTGAAGCCGATGGCCGGCGCAAAGGACTTGTGGAGGTCAAACTATGATTTTTAATCTGACAGAATACGAAAAAGCGCAAGAAGAAATGCGTATCCTTGAAGAACGATTGGAGCGGTTGCAACAGACCCACCCCATCGGTTCGAAAGGATTCACGAAGGCTGGCATTCGTAAAATGATTGCGCGCCTACACGAGGAATTGGCTGTCTTTGAAGGGAGCGAAGAAGCAAGGCACTCCGTGTCGAGTTGAACATCAGTTGCCAGATGCCGCCGAACAAAAGGATGAACTCTGACTGAAAAAGCCTGGCCGTTTTTTGGTTTCTACAAATTTTGTTGTTTATTGATCTTTTTTCGCTTTTTAGCCATATTTTGTTTGTTTTTTCATCAGGTTATCCTTGCCGATGTTCCCTCGTACCTCGGGGACATCGCCCAGGATGAGGAGCGCCAATAAATAAATGCCGTGCAAGCGCGACCGCTATGACATCAAACGGATTGAGACAGACGCAAACAGCGCGCTCCTCATCCTAGACCAATGGTAGTGATCTCACTGTAAAAGCAAAAGAAGATGTTTATGAATATCTGTCGTCTTTGCATAGTAAACAAATCCTGACTGGGGGCTCTATCATCAAGACAATAATTTCAATTTTAGTCTTCCTTGCTTGCATTGTACTTTTAATAGCAATTTCTACGGCAGCATTTGTTGCGGCTGGATATCTACTTTCTTTGATACTTCCTGTAACAGTATCTCAGTCTTCTGTTCTTTGTATCGGTGCTACTTTTGTATTCGCCTTTATCATCTCTGCTGTGACAATTGCTAAGCAGATATTTGACAGACGAGAATATGATAAAATGCAATATGCTTACGATGATGATGATGATGATGATGATGAATATGTTGAAAAGGAAGAAAACACATTCGATAATGTTTCACACAGAAGATTTACTGTTGTAAATAAAAGAAAAGTTGGTAGAAATGAGCCTTGTCCTTGCGGAAGTGGTAAGAAGTATAAGCATTGTTGTGGAAAATAAGAAGTTGCTGCAACACTAAACTTGGAAAAACCGTCGCTCCGAGATGAAAGCCTACTCCTCTTAAGCGAGCAAAAAAAGACACTGGGGTTTGGACTGCGGTCTTGACAAAACCGGATTTAAATCAATTTCAAGGTATTGTGCCTAAACAACTTGCACTCTGACGGGCTACGCCCGTAGGTGAAGCTGGGCATACATTATCACGCCTTTTGATCTCTGCTATTATGTTGCCAAGTCACCTAACTCATTGAAAATATTTAGATATTTATCAAGCGCCTTGCAAATACAATAATTTGTTATAATATCAAAAAGATACAGCCTTATTTTTTAAGATTTCTAATCGAACTGACAACATAATTAACAGCGGCTCATTATATGTTTCTTCGTCCGGCAAACAGCTTCATTACGGCCTTAAAGACTGTCAAGCCACTCCATTATACTATCTTTATCTTTTTGATCGATCAGTTCTTCTATCTCGGCATTGCGGAGCAATAACGAGTGGGTGTCCTGGGTAAACTTCTTCTGGATTTTTCTTCTACGAGGTACGTCCAGCTGAAGATACACCGATGTGGATTGGATGTCTTCATGACCCAAGTGATTTCTAATTTCCGATAATAAATAGCCTTTGGCGAGCATATTCATCGCACAAGCGTGCCGAAAGCTATGTACCGGATTGAGGACTGTGAGCCTTTTGGCGGGTAAGGCTTGGCGTAGATACTTTCGGCACAGGCGGTAGATGCCATGGCGAGTCAACTGTTTGCCGTGTTGACTGATAAACAGTCGCTCCTGGTATGCCGGCTTTGGTGCTCGGCGGTATCGGACAATATAGGTTTTAATCAACCTTACAGTTGTGGCAGATAACTCGATTTGTCGGAAGCGGTTGCCTTTTCCTAAGATGGCCAGGGTTTTTTGTTGGGGATTAAAGTAGTCAAGTTTGAGTGCTGCGATTTCACTGGCGCGGGCTCCGGAGTCAAAGAGCAGATGTAAGATCGTGTAGTCGCGAAAGCCTTCGGATTTGTTCAGGTCGACGGTATTTAAGACTTGATCGAATTCTTCGGGGTACAAAAAGCCAATCAGCGGTCTTTGGGTGCGTTTTTGGGGAATGCCCATAATTTTTTCCATGAGCGCTGATTTTTTGGGATACATAAAGCGGATCATTTTGGCCAGCGATTTGATGGCAGCCAAGCGATGGTTTCGGGTTTTAGGCGTATTTTTGCGTTCTGACTCAAGATAATCCAAAAAAGCCAGGATTAGTTGCGGGGTAAGGTGATCCAGGGACAGCGATGCGACTTTGATACCGTGGTAATTGGCGGCAAAAGGCAAAAACAGTTTAAAGGTATCCCGATAGGCTTTGATGGTATGGGTGCTGACCCCTTTGATGCGGGGCAAATATTTTTCAAAAAACTGGTGGATACAGGTAGAAAGTCTCATATGACATCCAACTGCGATTTGGTAAAGGCGATTAATCCTGGAATATCTTTGGCATCTTTGACTTTGAGGTATGCGCCGGTGTACTGGTATTTACGATGACCCATGTAAGTGGCCAAAACCGGCAGGGCCTGCTGAGGGGATTTGCCCCGGGCTTTGATCTGATTCAAGGTGTTAATGGCAAATCCATGCCTTAAGCTGTGAGGGATCGGCTTACCGAAAGTGATGTTGCCGATGGTTTGTTTCGGGCGGCTGAGTCCAATATCTTTGACCGCCTGATGAAAGACGGCGCGGATATGATAGTCTTTAATGGGCCCCAGTCTTCTACCGGCCAGCAGGTAGGGGTTTTGATCTCCAGGGCACAAAACCTGGCGGGCGGCCCGGTAGTTTTCGACTTCAGCCAGCACGGCTATGGGCAGTGGAATCAGGCGGTTTTTTCTAAATTTGGTTCTTTGGATATAAACACTGCCCTCATCGGCACGGTAGTGATGACAGTGAAGCCGTAAAGGCTCATTGATTCGCATGCCGCATCGCGCCAGCATCACGATGGCCAGATAAATGGCCATGTCAAATAGCAAATGCTTTTCAGATTTTCTGATATTATTACACACCGCCTCAAGCAGCAGATCGGTTTGCTCGAGGGAAAAAACAAAAGGGACAAAGTAACGCTCGGGCAACGGCGGGATATCTTTGAGCGGGTTATCCTCACAGATGCGCCGGCGCACTAAAAATTGAAAGAAGCTGCGAAGCGCCGACAGGATCCTGTTGACCGTATTGGGGTGGTCACTGATCTTGGCTCTTAACTGTAGAAAAAAAGCCGGCTGAAGCTGATCCCGAGTGGCATTTTCTTGTATCAGGTATCTATCAAAAGCCAACAACGAGGGTTTGATGCCTTTTTGGGCATAGCCCAGTGCCCTGCGGTAGGAGGCATATTCTTGCAGTTGCGAGGCCATAAAGCTTTCAAAATGTTTCATCGAAAAGTACCTTTCGCATCAGTTTGAGGTGTACATGCAGGTAGAGTTTGGTGGACTCGATCTTGTCATGTCCGAGCATCTCTTTGATCTCAAAGATTGAGGCACCGGACTCCAGCAGGTTTTGCGCATAGGTATGACGCAACCAATAGGCCGTCGAGCTCAGGCCGACCTTTCGCATTGCTTTGGTGATATGGTATCCCACCGCATTGGAACTCATGGGTCGGAAGGGGGGCGGGATGGTTAAAAAAACGGTGCGGTGCTCGCTTTTGGGTCTGACACCGATCACGTATGCGGCAACGGCTTTGGCGGTATGTTCGGGCATGGGAAGCTCAAAAGGGTTATTGCCTTTTCGATCAGTAAGCCTTAACTGCTGTGTGCTAAAAGTTATTTCGTCGAGGCTGATTCGGCTAATCTCTTTGGGGCGCAGTCCCATCGTGTAGGCCAGGTGCACCAGGGCGTAGGTGCGGATATCGGATGCACTGCGAAGGGTTAAGCCGGCAAACAGCTTTTCAATTTCTTCAGGCCGTAAGAAATTAGGTGGTTTGGCCTGAGCATATTCACATCGGCCGACCACAAGAGGGGCAAGATCTGTTTTTATGACGTTGCGCTCATGGTATAAATACGTTAAAAAACCGCGTAGCCTGCAGCGGTAGATTCTGCATGAGGCCGCTGCAAAGGGTGCCAAAAATTCTGCCAGAAAAGCATCTACTTGTTCTATTTTTAATGCGCCAAGATCAATTTTATGCGTTTGCAGGTAATAATCAAAAGCCGCCAGTACTCTTTTGATACTTGATATGAGGCGTGCGGTTGCCTGCCGGTGGGTTTGCTGATACGCCAGATAGTCTTCGTAGATTTTCGGCAAATCAATGCGCTGTGTGCTTTGGTCTAAAGGCTGTGGTATTTGGCCTTGGGAAAATAAATAGCGTGAGAGTCCATTGATGGCCGGCAGCCTGCTTTGCCCAGTGATTTTTTTAAAGCCTTCAAGGCTGTTTGAAGTAAAAAATTGTTGTCGGCTAATTTTGTTGCTTTTGATAAAGCAAAGAAATTGGTTTAACTGCGCTTGATAACTTTGACGGGTTTTACGAGCATATCCGACCGATTTCATCCATTGCAGATAATCTCCAATGGCCTGCTTTAGATGCTTGTAGACAGCATCATCGTAATTGGGGCTTAATTTTTCAGATGGCCCTTTTTGATCTGTGGTGTCAGTCATGTTTTTTTCCCAAATGAATGTGCGATGAGTTGATGGACGGTGGCCGGGTCATGTGTTTGCATGTCCTTGGCGGTTTTCAGTGCTCCGGGAGACGAGGATCGAGGTTTTTGAGGCAGCGCTAATACCTGGAAAAGACTGCCATTAAAAGCAATCAGATCTTTTTCAATCAGCAGATCTCTGGCGAGGATATACTCGTCGACCGTGATTTGCAAAAGCGAACAGATTTTATCGTAACAGTAGTAGGATAGTCCGTTACGATCGGAGACCAGCACTAGAAACAGATACAGTAAAAGCTCATGGTGGCTGAGGCTGCTCCAGAAACCCTGACGCAAAAAGCGATGTTCGATAAAGGCAAAACTTGAGGTGATTTTTCGGATGCGATCGGGTGATAGTGGTTTTTTTTCGATGCGCTGAGCCTTGACTTTCGTATTACGGTGGGGCATTGTCGGTTGGTTACCGCAGTTGGCATGCGCATGCCTATGGGGGTCAGCTGCTGGGGCTGGTTGGCTAAGCTGCCTTTTAAGATCGTCTTGTTGTTTTTTCATGGAAATTGCTCTCCTGCGAAGTTTTTGGAGGCAATTTACCACCTCTATGATGGCGGGTCAGTCCCCGTTTTGTGTTGGAAATGAGTTTTTCTTAACTTTTTTGCTCCGGGACGGGGGCCAAAACCGACCGGCGGGGGTAAAATGTGCAGATAGGGATCGGCAAGTATCCGCAGCTCAGGCAGGACATAGTCAACATCGAGAACAGATCGGAAGGACAAAATGCTGGGATTACAATCGGCTAAGGGGTCGGGCAGCAATTCGATCAGCATGCGCAATGCGACTTTGATCAGAAATATCCGTCGCCTAATCCAACGCAAAGCACCTGGAAGAAAGATATCTATGCGAATTTTATCTGCAGCAACTTCCTGACTATGCGAATTTTCTACTTCGGTAATAACATCTTCGATTTCAATTAATGTCCCGGACAAACGTGAGGCCAGACAATCCGGCAGCAAACTAAAGCTCATGTGCCCATCGGCACAGTACCATCTGGCTATCTTGGCTCCATCAGGAAACTTGCGCGCATAGGTGCCGTTCTTGCCAAACCGACACCCGCCTTGCGGATGAAGCGGACACTGGTTGAGCGTTGCCTCTTGCCAGGCCTGCTGCCGAACGTATTGCTCGGCTGTTAAATCCGTGGCATATCGTATCTGCATCACTATCAAGTTGCAAAAGAGCTAAAAATTTGAAAAGATACCGCCATGGCAAAAATTGGTCGCAATGCTTTGTGCCCTTGCGGCAGCGGAAAGAAATACAAAAAATGTTGCCTCTTGCTAAAAGATGGCAAAGGGCAAAAACATGCCCCAAGCACAAAGTTTATCCCAGTCTACACACAACTTGATCAATTGTCCAATAGCGTCGTTGATCTTATCAAACAAAACCGATTGGATGAAGCTGAAACCGTGTCGCGCAAATTGTTGACTGACTATCCCGATCAGGTTGATGGCCTTAACCGGTTAGCGATGGTATATGAGGCTCGAGGAGAAAAAAGCAAGGTGGCTGACTACTATCGAAAAGCTGCTAATTTCGCTAAGTCAATGCCGGGATTTGATAAGCAAATAGTAAAATGGTTTCTATCTGAGGCTCGTCGAATGAAGGAAGGAATGTAAAAGAGAAGGCTAGAATAATTAATTAAAAAAACCAACTCAGATTCTTAAAAAAGAATAAGAATTAAAGCCAAAGAAAATACAGTTTTTTAAAAAAAACTGGGAAGTAGATCCAGATTACTAACAACATAATAAAAATAACAACATAACTGCTATATATCTCTGATTCTACTGACTGCAAGAATATTTTGATAGGTTTCTGATATCTTTAGGTCCGAAATGCAAATCCGCGATCATTTTCACAAATGAGAAGCGAGGTAAGGGTCAGATTTATAGGCTTCCTGCCCGCCTTGACATGACAAGGTGTATCATCTCTTGTTTAGCCCGCATTTCTCATGAACAACTCATAAAATAATGCGGGAACATAATTGTATTATTGAAAGTTATTACTATCTTTGCCTTGCAGGCTGTTTAACACTTTGTTAATGGAATTTATAACAAATTTCTTTATGATTTGTTCACCCTTCGGGTTAAACCAAGATTCTTGACTTAGGCATAAAAAGTCTTTATGAATTGAACCCATTGTGAAATAGGTATAAATTTAATTGACGGCTTCGTATTTGCGAAGCCGAAATATTTTATCTGTAGAAGTACGCGAAGCCTTAAAAAATGAAACAGAAAATAAAAAACATGATTTATAATGCGTCTAAGGATGCATATGATAAGGGTGATTTGCCATCGTCAGATTTTCCGGAGATCGAAGTTGAAGAGCCTAATGCTGGGTCTCACGGTGATTTTTCAACAAACATTTCAATGGTTATGGCATCAATCCAGAAGATGCCGCCCCGCAAAATTGCAGAAGCCATAATAAAGAATATAAACGACCCTGATGGAATACTCGATAAAACTGAAATTGCAGGGCCTGGCTTTATTAATTTTTTCTTAAACAAATATTCCTGGCATCCTGTTTTACGAAAGATTCATGAACAGGATGCACTTTACGGCGCTTCAGATATTGGTAAAGGGAAGAAAATCCAGGTGGAATTCGTAAGCGCAAATCCCACAGGTCCGCTGCATGTCGGGCATGGAAGAGGGGCTGCTGTTGGAGATAGCGTGGCAAACATCCTTTTGTTCTGCGGTTATAATGTTGAAAAAGAATACTATATTAATGACTCTGGGAGGCAGATAAGTACACTTGGTCGTTCTGTTTTCCTGCGATATAAAGAACTCTTTGAGGCAGATGTTCAATTCCCTGAAGACTGTTACCATGGCGACTATGTTCGTGATTTAGCGGGAAAAGCAAGGGACGATAATGGGGATAAACTTTTATCAATGAGCGAAGAGGAAGCTATCTCTTATTGCGCGCGTTTTGCAGCGGAAAATATTCTTTCTGAGATAAAGGAAGACTTAGAGTCTTTCGGGGTAGTATTTGACAACTGGCACAGCGAACAGAAACTCTATGATTCCGGAAAAGTTGATAAAATAATAAATGATTTCCGCAAACAAAATATTATATTTGAGGATGATGGGGCGCTATGGTTTAGAACCAAAGATTTTGGAGATGAAAAAAATCGTGTTGTTGTTCGCAGTAACGGCCTGACAACGTATTTTGCTTCTGATATAGCATATCATCAAGATAAGTTTGACAGGGGTTTTGAAAGAGTTATTGATGTATGGGGAGCTGATCACCACGGATATATTCCCAGAGTATCAGCCGCAATTGAGGCTTCAGGTCACACCAGAGACAAATTTAATGTTATTCTGATTCAACTTGTCAATTTGCTGCGCGATGGAGAGCCTGTTTCAATGTCAACCAGATCCGGTGAGTTTGTTACCCTCAGAGACGTAATCAGTGAAGTTGGCAGTGATGCGGCAAGATTTATTTTTTTAACGCGTCATTATGAGAGCGCACTTGATTTTGATCTTGAACTCGCCAAAAAGAAGACAAACGATAACCCTGTGTATTATGTTCAATATGTGCATGCCAGGATATCAAGCATTGCCCGGAAGGCGCAGGAAAGGGGAATAAGTGATATAGTCTGGAATGATGCGGCAATATCCAGACTTACTGAACCTGAGGAAATACAATTAATTAAGACTATGGCGCGTTATCCCGAGATAGTAAGGTGCAGTGCGGAGAACATGGAACCTCACCGGATCACGTATTATCTAATGAATCTTGCATCAGCTTTTCATGCCTATTATAATAAACACAGAGTGCTTACAGATGAGGCTGAATTGACTCTTGGAAGACTTTATCTTGTACTTGCGATTAAAAAGATAATCCGAAACGGTTTATCACTGCTCGGCGTGTCTGCACCTGAAAAAATGTGATGAAGAATAAAAAAGATAAAAAAAAGCCTTCTCTTCAGTTTGTTCCTAAAGAGCCTTCAATCTGGATTTTTTTGATTATTTTTGTTTCCGCATGGATGTTTGTTTTAGGTGTTCTTGTGGGGAGGGATACGGCTCCTGTAAAATTTGATATTGAGAAACTTCAGAAAGAATTGGTTGCTTTAAAAGAAGCGGTTATCAAGAAAAAGCAAAAACTTTTTAAAATTGATTCAGATGGGGTTAGAAATAAAACAGATTTTGGCTTTTACGAGGCGCTGAAGGAGACCAAAAAAGATAAGAATAATGGAGCTGGTATATCTAAAAAACAAGAAACAAAACATCTGTCTAAAAATAAGACTGTAAAAGTTAAGAAAAGGGTAATTTCCGACAAATCTAAAATAATAAATAAAGACAAGCAAAAGAACTTAACAGAAACTGATAAAAAACTTACAATCCAGGTTGCATCTTTAAAGGATTCAAAAGATGCTGATGAAATGGTGGCAAAGCTTAGGGAAAAAGGGTATCCTGCTTACAGGATTTCAAGCAATATTCCTGAGAAAGGTATCTGGCACAGAGTAAGGATAGGTTATTTCAAAGATAAGGCAGAGGCCGGCAGCACTCTTAATAAGTTAAAAAAGGAAAAATATGGTCCGATTCTTGTGAATCGATAGGGGTCGGGGATTGGGTGCCGGGGATCAGGGGATAGAGGAAATGAAAATTACTAAAAAGGAAGTAGTTCATGTTGCGAATCTTGCCCGGCTCGATCTGGATGAAGAGTCCATCGGCAAGTTTGCTGAACAAATAGATAATATACTGGAATACATTGATATACTCAATCGCGTTGAGACCGAAGGTGTGGCCCCAACTTCACATGCGATTTTTCTGACCAATGCTTTTCGTGAAGACAAAGTAAAAGAGCATCTTGACAGAAATAAAGCTCTTGCAAATGCTCCTGAAAAAGAGGATGGGAATTTTGTGGTTCCGAAAGTTATAGGGTAAAAGGAGCAAAAATACAAATGAATCTCTATGAACTTACTATACATGAAGCCCACAATCTATTAAAAAGCAGAGAAATATCTTCTCAGGAGCTGACAAAAAGCGTTCTTGATCGAGTTGAGTCTGTTGAACCGCGCGTGGGAGCATATATCACTGTTGCCGGTGAAACAGCAATGGCTCAGGCGGAACTTGCCGACAAAGCTATTGCAGGGGGCAATATTACACACCTTACAGGCATACCTTTGGCAATAAAGGATCTTATTTGCACAAAAGATCTTCGTACTACCTGTGCATCAAAGATTCTTGAAAATTTTGTACCCCCTTATGATGCATTTGTAATAAAAAAGCTGAAAAAAGCGGGTGCGGTGATTGTCGGAAAGGTAAACATGGATGAATTTGCTATGGGTTCATCTACAGAGCACTCGGGCATTAAACTGACAAATAATCCATGGGATTTAGCATATATTCCCGGCGGTTCAAGCGGAGGGTCCGCAGCGGCAGTTGCTGCTGATATGTGTATAGGGTCTCTGGGTTCAGATACAGGTGGATCAATAAGGCAGCCCGCGTCTCACTGCGGAGTGGTTGGTATGAAACCGACATACGGAAGAGTTTCCCGTTTTGGCCTTGTAGCCTTTGCTTCTTCGCTTGACCAGATTGGCCCTCTGACAAAGGATGTTACGGATTGCGCTGTATTGATGAATGCTATTTCCGGTTATGACGCTGGAGACTCCACATCAGTGCCTATGGATGTGCCTGATTATACAACATTTCTTAAAGAAGGATTAAAAGGCGTTAAAATTGGCATTCCAAAGGAATATAATGCTTTGCCCGGGCTGGATGCTGAAGTTTCAGAAGCCGTGAAAAATGCAGTAAAGACCATTGAGGGCCTTGGCGCTGAATGCGTGGAAGTCTCTCTTCCACATACTGAATATGCGGTTGCGGCCTATTATGTTATTGCTCCTTCAGAGGCCAGTTCAAATCTTGCCAGATATGATGGTGTAAAGTATGGTTTAAGAGATAAAGGCAAAAATGATCTTATAGAGATGTACAGAAGCACAAGATCAATGGGGTTCGGTTCTGAGGTCAAACGCCGTATAATAATAGGGACTTACTGCCTTTCAGCCGGTTATTACGATGCATATTACAGGAAGGCTTCTCAGGTACGCACATTGATTATAGAAGATTTTAAAAGAGCATTTAAATCCTGTGATGTGTTGTTATCTCCTGTAGCGCCGACGCCAGCCTTTAAAACAGGGGAAAGAGCAGAAGATCCCCTAAAGATGTATCTATCCGACATATTTACTCTTTCGGCAAATCTTGCAGGGATACCCGGGATGTCGGTTCCATGCGGATTTTCAACACAAGGGCTTCCAATAGGCCTGCAGATAATGGGAAACCATTTTAATGAGGAAAAGATGATTAAGGTGGCATACAATTTCGAGCAGGCAACAGATTTTCACAATAAAAAGCCTAAGTTATAGACTTTCAGATAATTAATTTCACAAGGCCAGAAGGAGGAAGGCGTATTAGTTATACGTCGACGACTGATAACGCAGTGAAATTATTTATCTGAAAGTCTCTATACATTAAAAGGATAAAAAACATGAGTATTCAACCAGACGGTGAAGAAATAAGAAAGGCGGTTAAGTGGGTTTCTGAGCAGAGGAAGTTTGAGCCGGAAAAAGACTTGAATAAAATTATTGAAAAAGCCTGCATTAAATTTGACCTTTCTCCAAAGGAAGCAGAATTTTTACGACGTTTTGTTCTTGATGAAAAGGATTAACAGCTCAGGTATCCAACCGTGTCCAAAATAAAAATACTTCCTGAAATTCTTTCCAACAAAATAGCTGCTGGCGAAGTCGTAGAACGGCCTTGTTCAGTTGTCAAAGAACTCGTAGAAAATTCACTGGATGCAGGGAGCACAAAAGTTATAATTGAGATTGAAAACGGTGGCTTGTCTCTGATGCGGATTTCTGACAATGGCATTGGAATGAACCATGATGATGCTCTTCTTTCCCTGGAACGTTACGCAACCAGTAAAATCTATAAGGACAGAGATTTGTTTTCTATAAATACACTTGGTTTTAGAGGTGAAGCGCTTCCCAGCATTGCCTCTGTTTCCAAATTTTCTCTTATCACGAGAGATGAAATATCTGAAGCTGGCACAGAGGTCTTTGTAGAGGGAGGGACAATAAAAAAGGTCGCTGAAATTGGTGCTCCAATGGGCACAATGATAACTGCCAGGCATCTTTTCTTCAACACTCCTGCCAGACGGAAATTCTTAAAGACAGTAAAAACAGAAATGGGGCACATCGTAGAAACCGTTGCAAATATTGCATTGGGATGGCCTGATGTCCAATTTAAACTATATCACAATGAAAAAACAGTTAAAAACTGGTACTCATCGCCTGATCCGTTTAACAGAGTCCTGGATGTTGTCGGAAATGATATGAGAAATGATCTTTTAAGAATCAAGGTTGAAGACAAGTTTGTTTCTGGTGAAGGATGGATTTCATCTCACCGGGTTTCACGAAAAACTTCCAGGGGAATCTATATATATATAAACGGCAGGTTTGTACGGGATAGAGGAATACAGCGAGCTCTTTTTGAAGGATATGCCGGGAAATTGATAAAAGGTCAGTTTCCTGTTGCAGTTATTTTTATAAAGGTGCCCTATGACCAGGTGGACGTAAATGTTCACCCAACAAAACACGAGGTTCGTTTAGCACAGCAGAAGCAGGTTCATAAAGCATTGACAGGGGCTGTATCAGAAGTATTGCATATAGCTGACCGGCCAAAATGGAGTGCAGAAAATTTTTCCAGACAAAAATCTTTTTTTGTTTCAGAGCCTGTTGCCCAGTACAACAAATCCATCAAAGATATTCCTGATTTTCCTGCTATACAAAAAAGTCTCTGGGAAGAAAAGCGTTTTAGTGATTTAAGGGTAGTTGGCCAGTTTCATGATACATATATACTATGCGAATCTGATGAAGAACTGGTGCTTATTGATCAGCATGCAGCTCATGAACTGGTTCTTTTTGAGCATCTGAAAAAACTTTCTATGAATTCAAAAATAGAAATTCAGAAACTTTTAATGCCTGAAACTATTGATCTCGGATATAGAGAAGCGCACATGCTTGAGAAACTTATTCCGGATCTGAAAAAACTCGGACTTGAAATTGAGCCCTTTGGCGGAACAACTTTTGTGGTTAAGTCTGTTCCTGCTATTCTTGCAGACAGGGAGATTAAGCCGATTGTTTTGGAAATTGCGGAGAAAATGCTGGAATCCGGTTTAACGCAAGGTCTGGAGAAAACAATTGATCAATGCCTGATGCTTATTGCCTGCCATGGAGCAATTAGAGCGAATCAGCGGCTTTTGGATAAACAGATAAGGGCACTGCTTGCACAGCTCGATGAATGCGAAAACCCGTCACATTGCCCTCACGGACGACCCACCTGGATAAGCTGGACTTTAGAATCTATAGAAAAATCCTTTAAAAGAATTGTATGATACAGGAATCAGGGATCAGGGGATTTCTTTTGTCTACTGATCCCTGAAGCTCATGTACGGCCGGTTTCTGTTTCATAAAGCTAACGTGTTACAATCGAATCAATTTCTGGTTTCTATAATATGCGAAAATTGATAACTAAAACAACAGCATATAACATTTTACATTTACTGTAAATTACAAAAAAATGTAAATTACAAAAAACTTGACATTTATCCTACAGAATAGTAGAAATAAAAAATTTATTAAGCAAAACTAATTTTTTAATAATTATGTAATAATAAGATGTTAAGTACTATATAATAAGTTTTGTCTTTATTTCGCTTTGGAAGGGGGGGTGAAGTGGGGAAAATTTGGGTGGACTATCTCGGAGGATAAAACGGATATAATGTAAATTTTGGCGTTTTAAGGAGAAATTTATGATGAAGAAATTATTTGTTATTTTATCAGCAATAATGCTTGCAATTGTATTTGCGGTACCTGCCGGAGCAATAACAGACTGGGATTTTTATGGAAGCGTGCGCATGCAGACTTTCAGTGTGTACCAGGATGAAAATGTTCCTGAAGAATATGATGGAAATGGTTTTGACGACAGAGATACAAGATGGGCACTCAATACTGTTTCACGTATTGGTGCAACAGTACATAGCGGCGATATAGGCGGTCGTTTTGAATATGGCCATAATGATAATACTTCTGATGTAACGTTAAGAAGACTCTACGGAACCTGGAATTTTGGTCCAGGTGAATTGCTTATAGGAAAAGAATTTACACCCCTTCATTTTGTTACAAATCAGGTTTATGATAATGACTATGGTTTGAGAGGCTTTGGTGGATTCTTTACATTTCGACCCATGATTCAGGTTAAAATTGATGGCTTTAAACTGGCGCTTGTAACACCCGGTTCAGCACGTACTATCCAAACTACAACGGGTGGCACTGAAAGGGCAGCAGATCTTGATACTACACTCCCCAAGATTGAAGCAAGCTACACTCTTGCTCTGGATAACGTCAGCTTAAGAGTTTTTGGCGGTTACAATCAATTTGATGCTGTCGATGATTTGGATAATGATTACGATATTACCAGCTATATCTATGGTGTTTCTGGGGTACTTAATACGGGCCCTGTAACATTAAAGGCTATGATCTGGGGCGGCCAAAACGTAGACAGTTACGAACTTACCACTAATCCTGAGGCAGATGCTGCACCTAAGTTCGATATAGACGAAGATAAAATTAAAGACAATGACGGTTACGGCGGTATAGCATCTATAGGCGCTAAATTTAACGATGTGGTTGGTGTCGAGGCCGGAGTTGGCTATATATCCTTTGAAGATGATGTCGACAATGCTGAAGCTGATGAAGTCCTGGCTATTTATCTGCAGGCACCAATTACACTGGCACAAGGCGTAACCGTTGTTCCTGAAATCGGTCGTTATGATTATAAGGACGATAGAACTGGTGCAGATCAAGGCGATGAGACTTATTTTGGCGCAAAATGGCAGATTGCCTTCTAAGGCTTTGTGTTAAAAAAATATTCTTAGAATAAAAAAACCCGGGCCAAATCGACCCGGGTTTTTTTGTTTTTTGCTTAGAAAAGTATCTGAAAATGAGTTACCAGAATATCATTGTCTTCATGATATCCATGCATTTCATTTCTTACTGTATAATTGACCTGCCATTTAATATCCTGCTTGTGAATAAACCAGTTCCATCCGACAGTGTACCAGCGGCTGTCAAAACTGTCATCAACATCTACATTTGGATCAAATTCGTCATACCGGGCGGTAAGCTGAAAGTTGTCGGTCAGGTCATACTGTCCCTGTATTCCATAGCCGTAAGCGCGTTTGAATCCGTGACCGTGTTGCTGTACAAATTCGATCTGGGCATGAAATAGTCCAATATCTAACGCTGAGTTGAAATCCCATATGTTCAGGCGCTTGCCTACTACTCCGTCCTTTACGTCAAAAACATAAGCGCCATAATCTTCAGATTCAAAAGCGCTTCCAAGAACAGTTGTTTCGTAATCATATCCGGTCTGGTCGTAAGCATAGCTGATGCCGAAATTTATATATTTTGACGGCCTGTAAACAACCATGGCGGTTGCCATAAGGTTATCATTGTCATTTTGCATTTTATTGAAACTGTTGCCATTATATAAACCTACTGCGTAGTAGAAAGGTTTGTCATGCAGTTTGCCTCCGTGGCCCCTGCCGTCAAAGGCACCGTTCTTGGCTGCTTCAAAGCTTATACCAATTTCACGCTTTCTGGAGAGTTTATCAATAACAAGCGGACGCTCACACAGAGGGAGGGTAGGCCCTGCAACAAGGTATGAAGGTGAAAAGCGTGACTTGAACTGACCAACCGTTATATTGAAGTAAGGATGATAAGCATAGGTAATATAGGCATCCTGCAGCTTTAGTCCGACATCGTCTTTCCTTAGCGCATAATCCGGCAAGGAAGAATCTATACTGTCGGCATTACTGTCACCGTCAACACTGACCTGGACATGGTATTTCCATTTGTCGATAACTTCGCCATACCATCGCAGACGTACACGCCTGATGGAGAAGCCATCAAACTCCTCTCGATCAAATGCCTTTTGGTAAGTCACATTACTGAGGTCGCCATTCTCTATGTAGGTGTACCTTGCCTGCACACGTCCCTTAAAATTAACGCTCTTTGGTTTTCTGGCAGTTTTTACAACAAATTTATCTTTTTCCTGTTCCTGGGCGATATTTTCCGTTGGTTCTTTTGATGTAGTTGCTTTTTCAATGTCCTTATCGGTAACAATACCCTTTTCTTTCAGAATCTGTAGCAATTCATCCGATGAAATTTCTGCGGAGCTGCTTACAATGCTGCTGAACAGAAAAACTACACACAATAATATAATGCTATACCATTTCTTCATGCTGGGCTTTCCTCCTTTGTCATTTTTTCTTCATTATTAATTCGGACAGAGTCCATAAATTTCTACTATATCAGCATTTATTAATCAACCGAGACAAAGACTCTTCTATTGTTTCAGAAGTAAATGGTTTTTCAATAAAATCATGAGCCCCCATTTCTTTTGCCTTGGATAATAGCTCCTTGCTTCCATATGCTGTGATTAGTATCTTAAAAGCGTTTGGATGGGATTCTTGAATTCGCTTGAAGAACTCAAGACCATCCATATCAGGCAATCTATAATCTACTATAATTATATCGTAATTTTCATTCTTCAGTATTTTCAAGCCTTCTTCGGTAGTCCCTACAAAACAATGCGGGTCAATAATTTCAACAAGTTACATATTATAGCTTCTGGCAGCACATGGTGAAAAATCAGGTGTTTACAAAGCAAAACATGGCGGTATTTCCAAACCTGCATTGTTTTGTAGGGACTACCCTTATTTCATGGGCAATGCCGGCAGTAACACGACCCAGAGAGGTCATTTTATCCTTTATTTTTAAAAGACGTTCCATTTCCTTGGATCGAGTAAAGTCCATCATATTGAACAATATTGCTTCTTTTCCTGAATATTCTATAAGACTGATTCTGCAGTATACCCATTTTCTATCGAGCTTATTATCTGATTTTCCAAGGGGATAAAATCTGAAGCTTATATCAAGAGTCCGCACTTCTCCCGAAACTATCTTCTGATAGTTTTGCTTAACCATCTCAACATCATCAGGATGTATGGCTTTGAAGTCCATAAGCTTGAAGGAACGTGAAAGGCGACTGAAATGTCTTTTCTGTTCAGGATTATTATAAACAATTTTTGAGCCTTGTAGAATAAAAATGCCGGTCAGTGAATTTTCAACCAGGTCACGGAACCTTTTTTCGCTCTTACGCAACGCTTCCTCAGTTTTCTTGCGCTCTATAATTCTTGATAGCCGTTCCGCAATAACATTGATAAGCTCTTTTTCTTCATTAAGGAAAGATTTCTTATCTTTTTCCGATAGTTGTTCAAGATAACAGACCTCAAGGGTTCCTCTTGGTTCGTCATGTACAACAATGTCACTTGTCTGTTTCCAGATACTTTCTTCAAAGTTTTTTGTTTTATAAATTTGATCTTCAAGAGTTATACGTGCAGAGGTGATTTCCGGATTTTGCGACGCGGGGGGTATTAGATCAATTGTCCCTTGAAGTATTTCGTCAACTGTAATATTGTTCTTTACAACCAGGTTGGAAAATGCATAGAGGCAATCCAGTTCCTTTGCTCTCTTTCTAATTGAATCCCCTGAATTGCTTTTATTCATAGTCTTTTTCTTTCAACCTAAGTTGAGCGATTTTTTGCGAAGAAATGTGCCAAGATCTTGATGCAGCAAGGTTTGCGAAAAGCGCAGGCATACCAATGGATATGTCGAGATTTTTCGCAAGTCCTTGATGCGCAAGAGATTGGTGCAGGTCGAGTAAAAAATCGCTCATTTAGGTTCGAGATACTTTCGAAAACTTAAGATATAATGAAGATATTAAAACTTCAACACCATTTTTTGCGCTATCATGCTAATAAAGTTACGGTTAACGGTTTACAGTTAACGGTAAAATGCTTCAGTCGTTGCATAGTTTATTGAAAAAACTGTAAACTGACAACCGTGAACCATTACAAAGGATATTTATAAATGGCGAAAGAAAATGATGTAGTCTTGCTATGCTTTGAAGACAAGCCGCTTATTTTTGCCAGGATTGAAAAAATTTTGCCGGATGCTAAACCTGACTGGTATCATGTAAAGTTGCTGATTCTTCAAACGCCGCTTTACTCTGTTACATGGATCTTAAAGGATACATATATTGATGGTGAAGAGTTTACAATGAGCGGCAAAAAAGTGCGAATGGAACTTGTTGCATGTCCTGAAGAATCAGCAAAGCAAGCATTTCAGAAAAAGAAGCAGGAAACACCAAAAGTGTCGGGTGGGGCCAAAATAATATCTCTGGCGGATCTTAGGAAAAAGTGAAGGGTTACTAATTAGTGTCTGTCCGAAAAGTATTTTTTTCAATACTGGCAATAGGTTCAGCTTATTTACCGATGTGAAGATTTGTGAAAAAGCTAACTGCTAAAAATCTTCAATTTGAGAATGGCATCCAACTGACTATAATTTCAGGTGTTTTGAGTTTTCGTACAGCCACTAATTATTGATGGAATCTGCGGTTAAAATAGTAATTTCAGCCTCAAGAAGAACAGATATACCTGCATTTTACATGAAGTGGTTTATGAAGCAAATTAAAAATGGCCACTTTGAGGTGGTGAATCCGTATAACAGGCATGTATCAATCGTGCCGGCCACTCTGGATAAGGTCCATACCATTTTATTCTGGTCGAAAAATTTTGGGCCTTTTATAAAAAGCGGATTCGGAGAAAAGCTTAGAGAAATGGGATATAATGTTTATTTTAATTTTACCATAAATTCTAAGGAGCCATTGCTTGAACCTAATGTGCCTGCTTTAGAGGAACGCATTCGTCAACTAGAATATCTTTGCAGGAATTTTGGCGCAGGTTCTATAAGCTGGCGATTTGATCCTATCTGCTTTTATAAGACAAAAAATGGAAAGATTCATGACAATCTTCATGATTTCAACTATATTTCAAGCAAAGCCTCCAGGTATGGCATCAAAAGGTGTATAACCAGCTTCATGGATGATTATCATAAGATTCGAAAAAGAATTGCAAAAATTCCGGGCTTTGCTTTCATTGATCCGCCCATTGAAATAAAAAGCGAAATTATTTTGAAACTGAAAGATAAGCTGTTTGATAAAAATATCAGTCTCCATACCTGTTGCGAGAAAGAATTGTTGTCAATTCTTCCTGAAAACTCCGGTATTACAAAAAGCTCGTGCATACCAAATGATCTTTTGATGAAATTATTTGGAGGGTCTCTTTCTCTTAATAAAGATTCCGGCCAGAGGATAAAAAATGGGTGTGGATGCAAGGTGTCCGCAGATGTAGGATCCTACAGCCTTCATCCATGCTATCATAACTGCCTTTTTTGTTATGCCAATCCAGCTTCAAGCACTAACCATGCATAAATCTTTAAAAATTGGCTCACTTGTTCTTGATAATTCAGTAATCCTGGCTCCACTTGCCGGTATTACCAATTTACCTTTTCGGCTTTTAGCAAAAGAAGCCGGCTGCGGTCTTGTCTGCTCTGAAATGATAAGCGCAAACGGTCTTGTACACGGATCAAAAAAAACTTTACAAATGCTTGACTCTATACCTGAAGAAAAGCCTTTATCTGTTCAAATATTTGGATCTAATCCTTCAATAATGGCTGAAGCTGCTAAAATACTTGAATCTTCAGGGGCATCTTTACTGGATATTAATTTTGGCTGTTCGGTTAAAAAGGTGGTTAAAACAGGTGCCGGTGTTGTTCTGATGAAAGAGCCCGAAAGGACGGAATCATTGTTAAAAGCTGTTCGAAAGTCAGTAAGCATACCAGTTACCATAAAAATAAGGACAGGATGGGATAAATCAGGAGCCCATGCTTTCAGGATTGCAGAAATAGCTGAAGCGTGCGGTGTGGATGCAATTGCCGTGCATCCTCGAACTGCTGTCCAGGGATTCAGAGGCAAAGCAGACTGGTCAATTATAACATCAGTAAAAAAAATTGTTTCGATTCCTGTAATTGGAAACGGCGATATTATTACTCTGGATGATGCCGTTAAAATGCAAAATGAGACGGGCTGTGATGCAGTTATGATTGGAAGGGCTGCTATAGGCAACCCATGGATTTTTGCTCAGATATTAGCACGTTTCAGAGGGGATGAATGGTTTTGTATAGATTTTACACATCGCTTTGAAGTTATGTTAAAATATATTCATGGGTTAGTAAAATACTTTGGAGAAAAGCGTGCATGCTCTATGATGCGCAGCCGGCTTGGATGGTTTGTTAAAGGATTGAAATGCAGCAGTAAATTCCGTGAATCAATAAAGAGGATTTCATCAGAAGACGAAGCTATAGATCTTTTAAAAACATATATGAAATTTTTAGGTACATAAAGGCATCTTTAGCTCACTTCAAACTCTATTTTACTTTATTTTCACTACACTTCCGACCTTTATGCTTTTGCCTGAAATAAGGGTTGCCTCTGCTCTATCAGGATAAAGTGCGGTTATCTTAATCTCTCCAATTTTAAGCCCTGGAATGAAAAATTTCCGGCCGTCTTTTCCTTCAAATATGCTTCCGCTATCATATACTTCAAGTTTGTCTCCAAGGATAAGACCCGATCTTTTTCCTGAAGATATTATTATTTTGTCATCAAAGCTTGAAATTACATATCCTTTCCAGGGCTGAATATTGACAGCGTCGCAGATCTTTTCGCCTATGGGAATCACTGCGTTTAACAAAGCATCGTTTAATGCCGGTATTTCATTTGTATTGCCGGTTCTGAGATTATTAAGATCTATTTCATCGACCTGGATTTCGTCATCAAAACTGTCATCCAAAATTTTTGCGCCGGTTTCAGTATCATAGGCTTCTACAACAATTTGAAATCGAATAAAGTTATAGGTATTTTTGAACCACAGAATCCCCCTGTTTTCTTTATTTGCGTTTATATCCATAAGACTTCCTGTGACAATTGCATTTAGACCCAGTCTTCTGCCTGTTTTTGCAAGAACAAGGTTATCAATTCGTCCTGAGGCGAGTTTCGGGGGCACAGCCATTTGATCAGGATATCCTGTATCTCCTGGTTTTATAATAAGGATGTCCGGGCATGTTTCTTTTATATTTTTGGCAAGTTTAATATGGAAGATTTTTTCGAAGTTATTAACAGCCAAAAAAGTACGGTTTTCAAAGAAAGTTATTCCAACTTTTTTCTTTAAATCACCTGCAGGGGCTTTTATATCGCAAGCTATTTTTTTTATAGCCGGCAAAAATGAGCATCCTGCAATCAGCGCTGCTAAAGAAAATAAAAAACAGACGGCAATAACGACAAGTAGTTGATTAAAAGTTTTTAAATAATAAAATCTCATTTTTTCCTATTGTAGTGCCCGAACGAAAACTAGAAAATTTTTTCAAGTTCAAGAAAGGCGCAAATTTTAACCGCAGGAATACATTGAGTATTTTGAGGATTAAAATTTAAGCCTGACGCAGAAATTGGGGAAATTAGCAGTTTTCGTTCAGGCACTATTGTATTCGACGGCAACTTTTGTAGTAATGCCGCCTCTTGCTGTAAAATTTCCTGCAACTTCCATCCATTTAGGATCAAGTACTTCTGTCAGGTCATTTAATATGTTGTTGACCACATGTTCATAGAAAATACCGACATTTCTGTACTGTAACATATAAAATTTCAGAGACTTTAATTCAACAATCTTATTATTGGGTATGTATCTAATTGTTATACATCCAAAATCAGGCAGCCCGGTCATCGGGCACACGGATGTAAACTCAGGTTGCTGAATTGTAATATCAATGTCCCTTATTTTGTTATATTTGTAATCAATGGTTTTGAGCACATCGATTTTAACTGTGTCCAGTGTTTTTATGTTATAATTCACCCTTTTTTCAGGCTGGTTGGACATGATGGTATCCCCCGCTTTTCGCAAACCTTGCTGCATCAAAATCTCGGCACATTTCTTTGCAAAAAATCGCTTAGCTTAGGTAATAAAGAATAAATTATGATCTGTCAATTACGAGTTCATCAATTACACTATTTTACTAAAGGATGTGTTTTTTTATAGAAACTAAATAGTTATCATAATTGCAATCCATAATTAGGATTTGTGTTGCAAAATAGTGTTTACAAAATCGTACTTATTTTATATATAAAATATAGTTTTTTGCCTTTAATCACTAATTCATATGCTAAATCTTACGTAAATTCAAAGGTGTTGTTATGGGAAAAAAGAGCTTAATTAAATCTACCGCAAAAAAGAAAACTAAATCTGCAAAAAAGGATGAGGTGAAGAAGACTGCTAAAAAGGCCAAAGTTACCGCTAAAGCCAAAACCGCGGTCAAAGCAGAAACAACAGCTAACACAAAGGCAGCGGCCAAAACAAAAAAAACAACAGCTAAGGCAGCGGCCAAAAGTAGCAGCAAAAAAACCGTTGCAGCAGCAAAAAAGAAGGTCTCATTAAAGGATCTGATTTTAAAGAAGTTTGAGGTCTGGAAGCCGGCCAAGGTTTTCAGGGCTGCCGTGGATGAGGAATATTTAAAGAATTTTGCCTCACCGCCGATTGTTTCAGGCTTGAGTGATGAAGAAGCCAAAAGAATAAAAAAACTGTTGCTCAAGAAAAGAGACATGGCGACTATCAGGGCTGAAATAAAGAAGGAGGCTGCTGAAAAAGAGGCAGCCGAGAAAGCCGCCGCGGAGAAAGCTGCAGTAGAAAAAGCTGCAGTAGAAAAAGCTGCAGTAGAAAAAGCTGCCGCGGAAAAGGCTGCCGCTGAAAAGGCTGCTGCGGAAAAGGCTGCTGCGGAGAAAGCTGCTGCTGAAAAAGCCGCTGCTGAAAAAGCGGCTTACTTAAAGACTTTGCCTTTAAAGAAGTTTGAGGCCTGGAAGCCGGCTAAGGTTTTCAAGGCTGCCGTGGATGAGGATTATTTAAAGAATTTTGCCTCACCGCCGATTGTTTCGGGCTTGAGCGATGAAGAAGCCAAAAGAATAAAAAAACTGTTGCTCAAGAAAAGAGACATGGCGACTATCAGGGCTGAGATAAAGAAGGAAGCTGCCGAAAGAGAGGCAGCCGAGAAAGTTGCGGCAGAAAAAGCAGCGGCTGAAAGAGAAGCCGCAGAAAAAGCAGCAGTTGAAAGAAAAGCCACAGAAAAGGCAACTATGAAAAAGGTAATTTTCGGTCTTGCTTCAGGTTTTATTATTTTGCTTGCACTTATTTTCAGCGCAAGTTCTTCGAATAACAGCAAATATTATATTAAAGAAAAAGCTGGAGCACTTGAGATCTGGCAGGGCAGATATGCTCCCCTGGGCGAAGAGCGGATGATGAGTCTGCCCGGAGTACCGTTGCCCGAGCAAATTAAAGCTGTTTATTCTAAAAGCGAAGTATTTCCTCTTGTTTTTAACTATTATATCGACAAAGCAGACGCTATTTCAGGCATGTCGGATACTCCCGATTATGTAGCTATAAAGTCATACCTGAATGAAGCCTTGTTATTTGCAACAACAGGTGATCTTCGCAAAAAAGCTTATAGCCGTTTAAATGACATCAAGTTTAATGATTTAATGTATAAAGCAGGTGTATCTGAAAGCAGAGGCGCTATTTCGGATCTTGATGAAGCAATGAGATATCTTAACAAGGCGTCATTGTTGAAGGTTGGTGCCGGCAAATCCGATGTAGTGAAACAGAAGATTGAATCAATAAAAGAACAAAAGGCGGAGATGATAGAGGCTCAGGTGGCTGAAAAAGCAACGGGCACTGCTTCCGGCAAATCCGATGTGGTGAAACAGAAGATTAAGACAACAAAAGAACAAAGTGCAGAGATAAAGACTCCAATGATTGAAGAATCAACGGGCGCTGCTCCAGCCGAATAAATGTAACTACTCAGGTGGATAGACTGAAGACTGAAGACTGAAGTTCCCTGACAGCCTTCAGTCTATTCACCTTATATGCCCCTAAATTTTGTGTGATCGCGCATGATTTGTTCCTAAAAGCCTTCTACCTTCAGCCTATTCACCTATACAAATGGCACCACACCTGGCGCATGCCTGTTTTTGATTCTTGTGGTTCTATATTTTTGCATATATCCATAACTTCCGGACAACGAGTGTGGAAGTGGCATCCGGGCGGAGGTGAAGAGGGAGAAGGAGTTTCTCCTTTGAGGACAATCTTTTTCTTTTTATAGATTCCAGGTGTAGGAACAGCATTTATTAGAGCTTTTGTATAAGGGTGCATCGGATTGTTTATTATATCTGAGGCAGGCCCTTGCTCTACAATTTTTCCAAGATACATAACTGCTATGCGGTTTGCTATATTGCTTACTATACTTATATCATGGGAGATGAAAATATATGAGAGATTATAGCTGTCCCTGAGATCCAGCAAAAGGTTTATGATCTGGGCCTGAACAGATACATCAAGGGCGCTGACAGGTTCGTCGCATACAAGCAAATCGGGTTTTAAGGATATAGACCTTGCAATGCTGATTCGCTGGCGCTGTCCGCCGGAAAATTCATGAGGATAGCGGTATATTGAGTTTTCATCGAGTCCGACTTCTTTCATAAGCCTTTTTGCATGAGCTTCATTATTGCCCTCTATTATTTTATATTCGACAAGCCCTTCTGTAACAATATCAAGAACATTCATCCTGGGATTTAGAGAGGTTAAGGGATCCTGGAAAATCATCTGTATTCTTTTTCTCATTTCCTGCAGCTTTTTTCGCTTGAGATCAAGAAGATTCTTGCCGTAAAAAAGTATCTTTCCTTTTTGAGGTTTTTCCAGCCTTAACAAGGTTCTTCCGAGCGTTGTTTTCCCGCACCCTGACTCGCCGACAAGGCCGAGCGTTTCTCCTTTGTATAGATGCATAGATATTCCATCAACAGCCTTAACATATCCTGCCGTCCTTGCCATGATGCCGCGTTTTATTGGAAACCAGGTTTTAAGATTTCTTATTTCAAGTATCGGTTGTTTAATTGATTGGTTGTCCATGTTATTCTCTATTTTTTCTCTATAGATTTTCAGATAATTAGTGTCTGCCCGAAAAGTGTTTTTTTTCAATACTGGCAATGGTTTCGGCTTATTTGCCGATGTGAAGATTTGTGAAAAAGCTATTAGCCATTAGCTCTTAAGTGAAATCTAATTATCTGAAAATCTATACAAGAAAACACGCTGTTTTGTGGCCGTTGCCGAGATCAACAAGCCGTGGTGTTTCTTTTTTGCATCTATCAAAAGCCTGTGGGCATCTGTCGCGGAAATAGCAACCAGACGGATAGTTGAAAGGTGAAGGCACATAGCCATGAATGGGCATCAGCCTTTCGGTCTCAGTTGATAACTTTGGAACAGATTTGAGAAGTCCTTTGGTATAAGGATGCGCCGGTTTTGAGAAAATATCGTTTATATTTCCTTCTTCTGCTATCCTGGAAGCATACATTACAACTGCCCGGTCGCACATTTCCCAGATAACACCTATATCATGAGTAATTAAGAGTATAGAAGTATGGCTTTGTCTCAGTTCCTTTATCAATTCAAAAACCTGAGCCTGGGTGGTTACATCCAGTGCCGTTGTAGGTTCATCAGCTATAACGAGATCGGGTGTCAGCATAAGAGCCATTGCAATAATAACTCTTTGCTGCATACCGCCTGAAAGCTGGTAGGGGTATGAAAACATCCTTTCTCCTGCATCAGGAATACTTACTTTTTTAAGCCAGCTTTCAGCAATGTTCCAGGCCGTTTTTTTACTTATATTTTTATGCAGCATGAGGCCCTCTATCATCTGCTGTCCGATTTTGTGAAGGGGGGACAGAGCTGCAGCCGGTTCCTGAAAGATCATGCTTATAGCATTGCCCCTTATTTCCTTCATTTCCCGGATATCCAGCTTTAACAGATCCTTGCCGCCGAATATTATCCTGCCTTTTTCAATCCTGCCTGCCGGCGAAGGAATAAGACGCAGTATGCTGAGAGCAGTTACAGATTTACCACACCCTGATTCGCCGACCAGTCCGACTGTTTCATTGTTTTTTACATGAAATGAGACATCGTCGACCGCTTTAAAGACACCTTCGTCAGTTTCAAAGCTGACAGTAAGTTTATCGATTTCCAGCAATTTTTTGCTCATTATTCAGACATCGTCAAATAGTTGATTCGAAAATGGTCAAATTGGTTTTATTTAGATCTTATATCAATATGTCGAGAGTCTAATTTTCTATCAAATAAGCTATATTCCAAAAATAACAACCAGTTAACTAATATACTATTTAACCATTTAACGAGATTGGTTACTCAATCCTGGTGAATTTTTTTGGATCATATGCGTTCCTTATTCCTTCTCCAATGAAAACCCCTAGAAGCATGACTATAAATAAAAAAAGGGATGGATATAGTATAAGCCACCACGCCCATCTGTATTGCTGGGCCTGAAAAAGAAGTTCACCCCAGCTTGGAGTAGGCGGCGGAAGTCCGAACCCAAGATAGTCAAGGGCAGTAAGTGCTCCTATGGCACCAACCAGAGAGAAAGGGAAAAATGTGATAACCGGTACCATGGCGTTTGGAAGAATATGTTTAAAAATTACTTTATGCGAAGATATGCCCGTGCAAACAGCAGCCTCTACAAATGTTTGTTTGCGCAGGCGGAGAAATTCCGCCCTGATATAATAAGAGATTCCTATCCAGTTGAAAAGTCCATAGCAAAACAAAAGTAGAGTAAAGCTTCTTCCATAGATTGATCCCATAAGTATCATAATATATAAAAATGGAAGTGCGCTCCAAATTTCAATAAGACGCTGGCAGGTTATATCAATAGCCCCTCCATAATACCCCTGAATAGATCCGGAAATAATGCCGATCGCCATTGAGCTGACCACAAGCATCAGGCCGAAGGTAATTGAAGTTCTCATACCATAAAGAATTCTGGCAAATACATCTCTGCCTGCTCCATCAATGCCCAATATATGGCCTTCAGAAGGAGCAAAAGGAAAGCGGACATCTTCCTTGTTAACATCAATGTGGTATATTTGGTTTCTTATGGTTAGTGTTATTGGATCCACGGGATTTAAAAAGCGTGTTTTGACAAGCTTGAGCAGTAATTCTTTATCCAGGACTGAAAGCTCTTTCCAAATTTCATATCCATTTGATATCAAATTATTCTGAATTAGTTCGAGTTTTCTGTTAAAAACTAACTTCAGGGCTTTTTGATCTTTTTGCGTAACTTCTCTTAATAGAAGCCTGACGCTTTGGGGCGGCTTTTTTCGTGGAGAAAAAGTAGAAAGCGACACCTCTACTTCCATCCCGTCATAACTTTTAGTTATATGAGTAATCCGGGGAGCTTTGTTGTTTGCGAATCGTTTTTCAACTGCAAGCTTTAACTCTCTTGGGATTATGAAGTATTCGGTAATGACAAGATCCTTTACTTCCCTTTCCTTCCTGCTGATAAATAAACCAAATGAGTCAGATCTTCCAATTGAATAATCTTTTCTTATATTGACGGTGCCGATTTTTGGCAGGGGTGTTAAATCAATTGTTACATTGTCTGAAACCGCAATCGATTCAGGATCAATGCTTTCAAAAGGTCCATAGGGAACCGGCGGAAAGATCATAAAATTGTCAGGGTTTTCTTTAAAGGAAGAAAGATTATTTAATTTTTTGTAATCAGGTTTTGTTTTATTATTTCCTGTAAATATATCTTCGGAATAATATTTAAATAAAGGATAATAGGACTTTTCGTTAAATCTGACATATAAAGGAGCGTTGTTACAGATCAGTTCGGAGCTAAGGCTGATAAGATAAAGAATCGCCAGTATCCAAAGCGAGAGATAGGCACGTTTCATCTCCTTGAAACGTAAAAACCTTTTCCTGGCTATCGGATTTTTGTAATCATTAAAAATCATTGCTGATTATATCAGTTTTTCTGAAAATTTATTCTTGGATCTATAAGGATATACAGGAAATCCGAAAGGATATTTCCGATAAGCCCAAGAACTGAAGTGAGCGAAAGAATTCCCATAAAAACAGGATAATCCCTGCCTACAATTGCCTCAAGACTCAGACGTCCCATCCCCGGTATCTCAAAAACCTGTTCGATAATAACAGACCCTGCAAACATAACAGTTAAAATGGAGCCAAAGCCGGTTGCAATAGGGATTAAAGAATTGCGAAAAGCATGCCCCCATATTGCCCTTGTAAAACTTCCTCCTTTTGCAAGGACAGTCCTTATATAATCTTTACTTATTTGCTCAATAAGTGAGTTCTTCATGAGCAGGGTCAGGATTGCGAAGTTCCCGATTATATAGCAGAGTACAGGAAGAAACATGTGCATAAATACGTCCTTTGTTTGCTCCCAGAATGTCATTTCAGCGAAATTATCTGAGTAAAATCCGGATACGGGAAAGAAATCCCACAAACCTTCCACTGTACCGCAAAAAAACATTTTAAGCACCATTCCAAAAGCAAAAGGAGGAATTGCATACCCCACAAAGATGACTAAGCTTGAACCAAGATCAAACATTTTATTATGACGCAGGGCTTTTAATATACCAAGCGGGATGCAGGCAAGATAGGATAATACAAAGCCTGCAACCCCAAAGATAAGTGAGACCTTAAAACGTTCCTTAATTAATTGCCATGCGGTTTTGTTGGGGAATTTATAGGATTCCATTTTCATTCCCAGCCTGTCTGTCACAAGCCATTTCCAGTATCGCTTGTAAAATGGTTGATCAAAACCAAAATAAGCTTCTATGGCTTTCCGCTGTTGAATAGAAATGGATGCTTGGGGCCCGGCTCCTCTACTTGATTCACCAGCGCCTATTCCTTTCATCTTCATGATGATCTGCTCCACAGGGCCGCCGGGTACAAACTGTATAAGCCCGAAACACAAAATAGTAATTCCAAGAAAAGTCGGGATTACAAGAAGAAACCGCCTTATAAAATAGTTCAGCCGTTCCATAATTAATTTACCTTAATTTTGCCCTACAAGATTATGATATAAAAGGCATATTACATGAGAAGTTTATAAACAGGCAAGAATTTATAAAATAAAAAAAGGGAATAGGTGGTAATTGCCTATTCCCTTAACAAATGCAGAAAAATATAGGTAATCATTCACGGAACGTTGAAATTAGAAATTTGGGAGAGATTAAAATAGAAATTGGAAATTGGGAAGAACAGTACAAAAGCATGAAGGCCAAATTTCTAATTTCAAGCCGTGAACGGCTACAAATATGGTTTATCGTTTTGAGAATTGGAAACGGGCTCTTGCTCCCTTCTGGCCATATTTTTTTCTTTCTTTGACTCTTGGATCACGTTTAACAAAACCGGCTTTCTTTAGAATCTGTCTTAGATCAGGGTCAACGCTGATAAGTGCTTTGGTAATACCATGCCTGATAGCCCCTGCCTGGCCTGAAATACCTCCGCCCAATACACGTACTTTTATATCATATGATCCAAGGGTGTTTGTAAGAACGAGCGGTTGCATCATAATATTTTTTGCCGTCTGAATTGTGAAATAATCATTCACAGGACGATTGTTAATGATAATTTCGCCTTTGCCGGGTTTTAGCCAGGTTCTAGCTATTGCTGTCTTTCGTTTTCCGGTAGCGTAATAAATATTTTCTGTGTTCATAGTGTCCTCAGTATTGTCACAAATTAATCAAAAGAATTCCTCGCAGCTCTGCTGCGGGAAGAGTTCATTTATATAGACTTTCAGATAAATAGTTTCACAAGGCCAGAAGGAGGAAGGCGTATTAGTTATACGTCGACGACTGATAACGCAGTGAAACTATTTATCTGAAAGTCTATAGTGTCAGGATCTCGGGCTGTTGAGCTTCGTGAGGATGCTTGTCTCCCGCATAGACCTTTAACTTTTTGAATAACTTATTCCCGAGCCTGTTTTTTGGAAGCATTCCTTTAACAGCAAAACCGATAAGATCTTCAGGACTTTTTTCCAAGAGTTTCTTAGCAGTAACAGTCTTGAGCCCGCCTATATAACCACTGTGTCTGTAATAACATTTCTGCTCAAGTTTTTTGCCTGAAAGAGCAATTTTATCCGCATTTATAACGACAACCCAGTCTCCTGTGTCCGCATGGGGGGTAAACAAAGGGTTGTGCTTGCCTATAAGGCGGGATGCTATTAATGTCGCAAGTCTGCCAAGTACAGCTCCCTCTGCATTTATAATACACCATTTATCTTTATTATCAGACCGTTTTGCACTATATGTATATTTTTTCACTGAATTACACTCCTGTTTTTAACCTAAGTTGAGCGATTTTTTGCGAAGAAATGTGCCAAGATCTTGATGCAGCAAGGTTTGCGAAAAGCGTAGGCATACCAATGGATATGGCGAGATTTTTCGCAAGTCCTTGATGCGCAAGAGATCGGTGCAGGTCGAGTAAAAAATCGCTCAACTTAGGTTTAAATAAAAAAGATTTAATAAATATTTTATTAATTAATGTCAAGGAAAAAACAATTATTTTTATTATAACCTAAATTATTGACTATTGATTGATGAATTCGTAAAAAAATAGTAATAGTTCACCACGGAACAACACGGAGTTTCACTGAAAATTGTAAACGATGAGCAAGTGTAACTACTCAGGTTTACGGTTCAAGGTTAGAGAGCGATGAAAATTGAACGGTAGCGAACTCTACCTCTTTGGTGCAGAGACGTTTGCAATGATGAGAAGAGTATTTTGATAATTCAGTGTAAGTTCGTGAAAATCCGTGGTGAACTATTACTGTATAACCAATTGCGAGAGGATAAGTTATGCCTTCTGTATTAACACTGAATCTGCGTTTTGGATTGGCAGCCGATGGACCGAATGGCTGGCGCCACAGAAAGGATTGCTTTCCCTCATTTTTTGAGAAATATCGCAAAGATTTCATAGGGTTACAGGAGGCAAATGATTTCCAAACGGATTTTATAGACAATATCCTTACTGACTATAATTTTATTGGCAAGAGGAGTCCTGCGCCATCTTTTTGGCAAAATAACATTATCTTTTATAAAAAAACCTGGGAATGCATTTATTACGAACACTTTTTTCTAAGTCCAACGCCTATGATACCAAGCCGTTCGCGGAATAGCCGGTGGCCAAGGCAATGTACAGTGGGAATGTTCAAAAATAATGGTCACAAACTGATTTGTGTAAATACCCACTTTGATTTTGATGCTTCGGTGCAGCTTGAAAGCGCTAAAATAATATTAAGGCGGCTGGCACAGTTTCCATCTGAATTGCCGGCTATAATAGTCGGAGATTTTAATTCCACGCCGTCATCACCCTCTCATATGTTATTTACTGGAGAGGATGTGCAATTAAAGGGTGAAGATATAAAAGGCCCTTTTTTTAAAAATACCTTTAGTAAGCCCTTTCCCTGTACACACCATGGTTTTACCGGGGATATAAATGGAGATCACATTGATTGGATCTTATATCGTGGCGAGATCGTTCCAGAAAATTGTAAGGTGATTCATGATACTTTTGACGGTGTTTACATCTCAGATCATTTTCCGCTTTGTGCTTCATTCAAGTGGAAAGAAAGGGCCTTGTGAAATTATTTATCTGAAAGTCTATACCTCCTTACTGTGATAGTATCTCCTTTTTCAGCCTTAAAATATTTCTTTGCACTGCCGCAATTTATGGCTATTTCGAGATATCCGCGGCTGCCTATAATAACAAGCGGACTGTTGAGGGCGCTGTTTTCATAACTTTCTGATAAACCGCTTATTTTGCTATTGTCAATCTTGATTTCAGGTTTTTTCCCAGCATCCGGTCTGCAAAAATTTCTCAGGCAATTGGAATCTATATTTGTAATCAAGTTCCCAAAGTGGTCGATAGAGACAATTGTCCCAACAAGTTCGCCTTTATCTGAAATCCCTGGCTCAGGGATACTCAATTTTACCAACTCGTTTTTATTTATCGGCATTCCTATATTATTTATTTTGATGCCGGATGAAATATGGGCGCTGACTGGAGCAAAAATATCTCTGCCATGAAAAGTCCGGCTTACTGATTTAAGAAAGAATTTTTTATTATCAACTCTAATTATTTCGGCAATATTCCCTTCTTCAACAAGCAGTGTTAAAATACCGTTGTCTGGAGCAAGGAAAATGTGGCCTGCCATTTCAATGGCTATTATTGCACGGCTCCCACCGACTCCTGGATCTACAATCACAACGTGCACAGTGCCTTTGGGAAAGAATTTGTATGAAGATTTTATTGTGAAAGCAGCTTGAATTATATCGTGGGGATCAATATTATGTGTTATATCAACAAGAGTGGCGGATGGGTTGACGGAAAGAATAACGCCCTTCATTGTGCCTACATATTCATCATTTAGCCCAAAATCGGTAAGTAGGGTAATTATAGACATAATTATCTGTTAGTTAGTAATGGTTCACGGTTTAGTTTACAGTTTTTTCAATGAACTATGCAACGACTGAAGTATTTTAACCGTAAACTGTTAACCGTGAACGGTTACTTTATTTATTTTCCAATCCAAGATGTCTGTATGCTTTTTCCGAGACCTTTCTGCCGGAAGAGGTTCTTATAATCATTCCAATTTTTAAAAGATATGGTTCAACAACGTCCACAAGCGTATCTGTCTCTTCCAAAAGTGTCGCAGCAATTGCTTCAATTCCAACAGGCCCTCCGTTATAAAATTCAATTATTGTTTTCATATAACGACGGTCAAGATCGGTAAGCCCCTTATCATCGACCCCCTCTAAATGCAGGGCTGCCTCCACGTTTTTTTTTGTAATTTTACCATCTGATCGGACTTGTGCATAATCTCTCACCCTCTTTAACAGGCGGTTAACGATTCTTGGGGTTCCTCTTGAACGTTTTGAAAGCTCTACAGCGCCATCATTATCTATATAAACATTAAGCAAGTCGGCAGAACGTTTGGTGATTTTTACCAGATCGCTTACGCCATAAAAATCAAAGCTCCTGAAAATACCGAACCGATCCCTGAGCGGTGCGGACAACAGCCCTACTCTTGTGGTTGCACCGACTACAGCAAACGGCTTCAGATGGTATCTGTGGCTTCTGGCATGTATTCCTTTGTCGAAAACAAAATCAACGGCAAAATCCTCCATGGCCGGATAAAGGAATTCCTCTACAACTTTTGGCATTCTATGTATTTCATCTATAAACAGGATACTTTCATCCTCTAAATTAGTTAGAATGCCTATCAAGTCTCCGCCTTTTTCAAGCGCCGGCCCGGAAGTAACAGTCAGATTACTTCCCATCTCATTGGCAATAATATGCGCAAGTGTGGTTTTACCAAGGCCGGGTGGTCCATGAAAAAGCACATGGTCAATCGGTTCATTGCGCTCCATAGCCGCTTGAATTGCGATTTTGAGAGTTTCAATTACTTCGGCCTGTCCAATGTAATCATCCAAATATTCAGGGCGTAAAGACTTAATCGCCGGTTCTTCATCAGCGGGCAGACTTGCTCCTGTAAGTATGCCCTGTTTATCTGAAGAATATTTCAGGATATCATCAGTCATGGACTTTTTGTACCACGATATACTTCTTCAAAGAGTTCTTCAAATGTAGAAATCGTTCTGTTACGTTTCGCTGCTTCAGCAATCATACGTTTTGCATCGTTGGTCTTGTGACCAAGCTGAGAAACCAGCACATTCAGCATCTGTTTTGAAATGTCTTCCATAATCTCTATTTCTTCGGGCCCGTCCCTGGTAGTTAAAGCGAATTTATCCATCTTTCCTTTAAGTGAGGCAATAATTTTCTGGGCTGTTCTTGTTCCAATGCCTTTTAATTGTTTAAGTTTAGCCGCATCTTTTGATTCAATGGCGCTTGCTATTTCACGGACGGGGATATTAAGCGCTTTGACCGCCTTAAGAGGGCCTATAGCTTCAACAGAAATAAAATACTGAAAGAATTCTTTTTCGATTTCCAGATTAAAGCCGATTAAAACCGGTTTTGGTTGTCGTTCAGTCTGGTGATAGTAGATATAAAGAGATATTTCTTCTCCCTCTGTCTTTGTTTTAAGAGTATCCATTACGATTGCAGGCAGCAGGATTTCATATCCTATCTGATTAGCAAGAATAGTTATCCGCTCTTCTTCTTTTTTTAATAGTTTTCCTTCGATATAACTTATCATGGATGCTCCGCTTTGCCTCGTAAACTTTGGCCGATGCATTTTTTATAACGAAACAAGCCTATAAGTGCCAGGCTCAAGGCATCGGATGCATGGTAAGGTCTAATAGGAGTTGTTAAGCTAACTAAGTGTCTTACAGATTTTTCAAGCTGTATTTTACTTGCATTTCCATTTCCAGTCAAAATCTGCTTTGCTTCACGAGCGGAAACCTCAATTGAAGGCACGTCAGCCCGGCATCCGGCAAGGAGAACAATGCCTGAAACCTTTCCCAGCATAATTCCGGATTTTGGATACTTTTCCATAGAAAAAACATCTTCTACAACCATTAGATCCGGTTTTTCATCCTTTAAAATCAGGATAAGCTTAGAAAAGATTTGGTCAAGACGGGTCGGTAAAGAAATATTTTTTGAAGTATTAATACTGCCATATGAAAAGCCATCAACTTTAGACTCCATTCCTCTAACGATGCCAATGCCGGTTGCAGCCAGACCTGGATCTATGCCGATGACCTTTATCATACTGGATAGGTAACAGTCAACGTAAGCGTTCACGGAACATTGAAATTAGAAACTTGAAATTGGAAATTGGAAATTTGGCCTTCATGCTTTTGTACTGTTCTTCCCAATTTCCAATTTCAATTTTAATCTCTCCCCAATTTCTACTTTCCAATTTCAAGTTTCAAGCCGTGAACGGCCACGCCTATATAGACTTTCAGATAATTAATTTCACAAGGCCAGAAGGAGGAAGGCGTATTAGTTATACGTCAACGACTGATAACGCAGTGAAATTAATTATCTGAAAGTCTATAGTTGCTTTAATTTTTTTGTCGCTATCTCAGCTTCAGTTGACTTAGAATATTTTTTGACAAGTTCTTTCAATATAAGACGAGCATTTGCTTTGTCTCCAAGATTAAGGAATGCAAATCCCTGCTTTAGAAGAGAAGCCGGCACTTTATTCCCTTTTGGATATTTTTCTATAACCTTCTGATATTCAAGTATAGCTTTTTCATACCATTTTTCACTGTAGTAAATTTCACCTATCCAGAACTGGGCATTATCTGCATGTGCCGACTTTGGAAATTTATTTATTAAATTTTTAAAACCCTTGCGGGCAGTTTCAAAGTCTCCTGCATCAAATGCCTGTTTAGATACCGTGTATAATTCATTTTCTGAAAGCTCTTGCCTGGATTGGGGTTTTGATTTTATTTTCAGATCATTTTCGTCTGATTCAAAATTGAGGTACTGCTCTAAGTGTGTTATGCGATTTTCATTTAACCCGGCAGCTTTCTCTATTCTTTTCAACCGGTTTTCGGTTATTTTATCTGAATCGGACAGTTTTTGTTTTAATAAGTAATCAGTTTCGTCAATGCTTCCGCTTATAAGCCGCATTTCAGCTTTCAACTGATCGTACATCGCATGCAGTTCGGCAGATTGATTTCTAAGTGCCTGTTCCCTTTCTTCCAGCCTGGATTTTAGCTCTTTATTATATTTTTCTGACTTTGCATTGCGATGCTCGATCAAAGACATGCGATTTTCAAGTGTAACAATGTCGCCAGACAGCGCACAACCACACAAAACATTTAGAAATGCTAATAAGAATAAAGCAAAAAATTTCATCACAGAAACAAAGCCCTTTTCAAAAGTTACCCATATGGCTGCGTTTGCGGCGTGAAAAGGCATCAGCCTTTTCACGCCCGACTCAAACTACCAGGCAAGCATTCAGGAGATAGCCTCTTTAACATCAGAACCTATAGGTCAGCCCGAAAGTGCCAGCGGTTTCGTCTATGAACCTGGCTTCAATGTTTATACTTAATAGCTCGGGTATGAGGTAGATATCTGTACCCAGGAAGATACCAAAATTGTCGTCGGCCTCAAAATCGAGCTCCGATTTTTCTGAATAAGAAACTCCATCAAACCGGCCTGCAATATCGACATCGACCTCCATGTCCATATCAGAGTATTTGACGCCCGCATAGGGGCTGAAGTTGCCGAAGGTCTGATTCACATACAATGCGACCTGCCACTCTTCGATTTTGGCCTCCGCGTCATAGGAGAAGGTAGCGCTTGTTGCCCCGTAATCTAACGCCTCTTGCTCATCATCCCTGGCCAGATCCACGCCGTCGATATCGATATCCCCATCGACTTTATATCTCAAATACTGAGCATCTGCCATGATTCTTAAGCCCCCAGGGCTCTGATACAGCTTTGCCTTAACCCCAATGCCCCATGCAAAGTCCCAATCACCATCAAACTCGTTCTTCTCATCAGGAAAACCTGGTTCAACGTACTTGAATTCACCGTCTACATTCGCAGCACCGAGCTTTACGAAAACATCTAAATTTGGATGAAACCCAACAGCACCCTTGACAAAGATTCGATTTGACTCAAATTGAGCATCCTTTATGCTGTCTCCCGGATCAGGGATTGGTCCGCTATCGGAAAACCCATCAGCATTTATACTATACGAACCCTTATCAAAGTCCATATCCCTGTCAAAGACTCCGTCATACTCTAGCCCCAGGGAAAACTTCCCCAAGGCACCTTGGGTTTCGGCGATGCTGCCAACAGTGGCCGCCAAGCCAATAGATGGCAGGCTTAATGCGACCATAAGTAATCCAACAAGAATTGTCTTTTTCATCATGATCTTTCCTCCTTCTTGCAAAATTTCAGTAATGTTAAGACCTCTATCCTTGCGCTGCTTAAGAAACCATAATCTTATCGGCCAATATCACCTCCTTTCTGAAAGAACCATGTCGCTGATCAACTACTCTAAGACAAAGTGGTCCCGTCTGTTTTTTGACCATGCATCTTCATTGTGCCGGGGATCAGCAGGACGTTCCTCGCCATAGCTGATCGTTGTTAAACGTGATTCTGCAATGCCGAGATCGATCAGGAAGTTCTTTGCGCTTTGGGCACGCCTGTCGCCAAGGGCAAGGTTGTACTCGTTTGTCCCGCGTTCATCACAATGGCCCTCGATAATAACTGATTCACCGAAGTTATTTCTCAGCCATTTGGCTTTTCCTTTTAAAATTTTCTGAGTTTCAGGTTTAAGATCAGATCTGTCAAAATCAAAGTAAATATCTTCATTCATGAATAAGTTTCTGGCTGCAATTATCTTACGCATTGCAGCTTCCTCTTTAAGACGCTTTTCATCTAATTGACGACGCTTTTCATCTAAAGCGCGTTGTCTTGCGATTTCTTCTTGTTTTGCTTTTTCAGCAGCCAATTTTGCTGCCTCGTCCTCCTGAGTAATATCAGGCTTAACCGCCTTCTTTGCACAAGAGGTGACAATAAGAAATCCCGGAATTACTAATAAAAGAGATAGCCATATCCACAACTTTTTTTTCATTTTTTCCTCCTTTTGGAATACATTATTTTTTTAGTTATCGATAACTCTTGGTGACCATTCAGGATCTGTCTGCTCACCCGGCAACGCAAGCAGGCACCTCTGGTCAGTTCCATAAGCAGTCATAACATAGATTCTGCAGGGCCCTTCACGAGTTGAACTAAATGCAATGAGACTTCCATCCGGCGACCATGTGGGGGACTCATTGTTTCCTGCGTCGTGTGTTAATTGTAATGCAGGGCTTTCTCCATCAACATCTATTGTGTAAATATTGATCTGCCCGTTTCCCATGCCTGAATATGCTATTTTATCACCCCTGGGAGACCAGTTCGGGCATGTATTGTATCTTCCTTGAAACGTCAATCTCTTTACCTGCCCGGAGTCTAAATCCATTATATAAATCTGGGGAGAACCAGACCTGTTTGAGACAAATGCCATTTTGTCGCCATCCGGCGAAAACGTTGGAGATACGTCAATCCCCCAGTTATTTGTTAATTTCTTAATAATTTTTCCTGTTCCGGTCAACAGATAAATTTCTGAGTTGCCTGAAAACGAAAGAGTCGCAGCCAGAGAAAATTTGCCCGGCACCCATGCAGGTGTAATATTTATTCCCTTTTTGGCTACTATGGCGCCATGTTTATCTTTTAGGTGTTTTATATAAAGATCAGGTTTTCCCTTTGCGTAAGACGTATAAGCTATCCATTTTGCATCTGACGACCATGCAGGAGAAAGAACTATAGATTTATTATAGGTCAATTGTTCAGGATTACGTCCGTCAAATTCACATAAATATATATTCTTGTTCCTGGAACTTGTGGATACAAAGGCTATTTTACTGTCAAAAATTCCCCTGTTGCCGGTAAGTTTATATATAACCTCCCCACAAAAACGATGTATCATTTTACGCTGGTTATTCACAACACCTTTATATCTCTTGCCGACGATTAATAAACCTTTAAATGTGTCATAAAGCCTGAGTTCCATTTCAATTATATTATCTTTTAAAAAAAGACTGCCTGTAATAAGAAGTTCAGCACCTATGCCGGTCCAATTCTTGAAATTGATATTTGAAACAATTATGTCCAATTTTTCAGGATCTACAAGATAGGCATCTCTGTCAATTATCTTGAAGTAACCAGTAAATTCCAATGATTTTGAGAGCAGATTTGATGCTTCTTGTGATAAGAACTTTTCTCCCCCACTACCGGAAATAGACTTGAACACAGGGACAGCAATCGGAATTTTTCTTATAAAAGGGTTGTTAATATCAATATAATCATATTCTGTTCGGCACTCAGCCGACTCAATCAAAAAAAATACCGTTGCTATCAAACATATAAAAATTATTTTAATAACACTTTTATTTAACATGCAATTTTAACCTTATTCAATCATGCCCTTTTTTCAACCCTGAAGGAGTAAATATCAGTCCAATGTTATAATAAGGTTTTAAATATTCTTTAGGCAGTTCAGGAAGCGGGTCTGATTTCTTAACAGCTTTAAAGGCGGATTCATCAAAATAACTGTCACCTGACTTTTTTTCAAACCATATATCCTTTATCTCGCCGTTTTGCATGATTTTAATAACCACTACCGCAACCAGATCAGTATGGCCGCCGCTGAGCTGCTCGGAAAAAGCCCAGTTTTTTTCAATATGATAAGGAATTTCCGCTTTATATATATCTATTGGTTTCAGGGCCAGGTAGCCTGTAGTTAAAGCCCCGCCCGGTATATTACCGCCCTGTCCGGTCAGGCCTTCCCCTTTTGCCCCGATATCCCTTGCTTCACTTGATCCAACTTTAGTTTTTAAACGGTTGATTGCCTCTATAACGGGATTAGGTCTTGAATCTTCAACCTGTTTTTCGATCCTTGTTATAGCGTTTTTGACAACCTTTGATGGCTTGAATGTCTTTTTTTTGAGCGATTCTTTTATTTTCCTGCCTTTTTTGGTGGCAACATACACGGTTTTTGAGCGACTCTGGTCTGCATTACTACTGGTTTTTGATGGGATTTTGGGAACCCGAGCTTTTTTGGGCTGAGTTGACTGTATTTTAGATTTAAGCTCAATTTCCCCGGCCGGCCCCGATGCTGATCCCTGAGCAGGAAGTGTAACCATACTGACATTAATGACAGAATGTAATAACTTTTTATTATATGGAGTATGGATTGGAAAATAAATCAAGATTGCAAAAAAAATCGCATGGCATACCAGAGAAACCGCAAAAGGCAAAAATAATGTCAGGGGGTCATTACCTGTACCGCGAAATAAATAAGAAGGAGCAAACATACTTTCTTTCATCAGCAAATTTAGGTTTATTTTTCGTAAGCGTTCACGGAACGTTGAAATTAGAAATTTAGCTTTCATGCTTTTGTACTGTTGATGAACGCATTCAATTTGGGGCCGAGTTTTTCAACTATTGCTTTGTATTCTGCCAGTTTGTAAACATCCAACTCGTAAACTCGTTTCATCTCTCCCAAATTTCTACTTTCCAATTTCAAGTTTCAAGCCGTGAACGGCTACTATTTTTCTTTATCGGAGTTTATTGGTTCTGTCACCATACCAAGCTTTTCAATGCCGGCTCCTTTTATCTCTGACATAACACGCACCACCACTCCATATGATATATTTTTATCAGCTTTTAAATAAACCTCCTGGCCAACGCGTCCATCAAGGATTTTTATAAGTTTTTCCTGCAAAAAATCAAGTGTCACCTGATAGTCGTTTATGTATAATAGATTGTTCTTATCTATAGTTATTATAAGCGGGTCTTGTTCTGCAGGAAGCGGTTCAGATGTTGCTTCAGGCAGGGAGACATTGACGCCTTCTATCATCATTGGAGCGGTGACCATAAAAATAATCAGGAGAACCAGCATAACATCAACAAATGGAGTTACATTTATGTCAGACATGAAGCTATTATTATTTCCACCAAATGCCATTTTTTGTATCCTTTAGGTAAAAATATCACGTTCTACGATGTTCAAGAAGTCAGCAGAAAAGCTTTGCAATTCAGTTTCAAGGGTTCTTATTTTTTGCATAAAATAGTTAAATGCTATTACCGCCGGTATTGCAGCGGCCAAACCGGCTGCAGTTGCAATAAGCGCTTCTGAAATTCCAGGAGCAACAACAGCAAGGCTGGCTGAACCACTGAGCCCGATGCCATGAAACGAATTCATTATTCCCCACACAGTTCCGAACAGACCGATAAAAGGCGCTGTATTGCCCGTTGTGGCAAGGAAAGGAACCGTCTGAGTCATTTGGGCAACTTCTGTGTTAATCGACCGGCGCAGCGCCCTTTTTATATTGTCTGTTCCTGTAAACTTAGTGCCCAGGGATGAATGGGGGGCTGTTTCAGAGGACTGTGATGATTTTATTGAAACGCCGGATTTGGTCAATTTTTTAAGTTCCATGTATCCTATACGAAAAACTCTGGCTATCGGGCTGCCATGAAACTGTTTTGCTTTTGCAAAAGCTTCTGACAAGTCCCTGCTTTTCCAGAAAAAATCTGTAAAGTAAGCTGATTCTTTATATGCCTTTCTGATATAGAAGTATTTAATTAGAATAATAGTCCATGAGACTATGGAAAAAATCAGCAGAAGAGCCATAACAAACTGAACCATAAGACAGGCATTGCTTATCATATGGATTAAATTCATTTGGGACAGCATAAAAACTCCGTATATTATATGTTATTTTGTAACTACTCAGGTGGATAGACTGAAGGCTGAGGTCCGAAGGCTGAGTAGTTCCGTTTTTAGAAATACGAGTTGTTAATTATTTCGATTGAATAATATTCTTCAATAACAGATGTTTTAAAAAATAAAAATATATGAATTTAGCTTTAGTGTCAAGAAAATTGCCCTGAGGAGAAAACCTTTTGATCATTTTACATAAATGTTAAAAGGTGATAGTTATAATTATTTCAACACCTAATTCTTTATAGACTTTCAGATAATTAATTTCACAAGGATAGAAGGAGAAAGGCGTATTAGTTAGAGCCTGAACGAAAACCCCTCTTTTTGTCATTTCGACCGAAGGGAGAAATCTTGTAGTCGTTTACGGCTTGAAACTTGAAATTAGAAAGTAGAAATTTGGGAGAGATGAAACTCTGCCCAAAATTGAATACGTTTATCAACAGTACAAAAGCATGAAGGCCAAATTTCCAATTTCCAATTTCAATGTTCCGTGAACGCTTACAAAAATTGTAACACTTTAGCTTTTTAAAAATATATCACACCTTAAGCTGACGTATGGCCGATAAATTGCGGTCGCAGGAGGTATCTATTCAACAATATGTCTGATAACATAAATAATAGTATCGCTGATCTTTTGTTTGAGGCAAACATTCTAAAAAAAATTCCAAGATCAGGCTTTCATTTTCTTGGTGCCGGGAAGGAGTCAGTTGCCGAACATGTATTTATTACAACATTCATTGCATATATTATGTCAAAAATAATGCCGGATATTGATGCGCTTAGACTGATAACCATGTGTCTTGTACACGACCTTACTGAGGCAAGAACCGGTGATCTTAACTATGTTCAGAAGAAATATGTAAGGACGGAAGAAAATAAAGCTTTAAAAGATGCAACCAGAGACATATTGTTTGGCGATTCGCTCGCCGATCTTATACATGAATTTAATGAAGGCAAATCAGCAGAAGCCGAGCTTGCGCGTGATGCCGACCAGCTATCGCTTGTTCTTGAGTTAAAATCTCTTATTGATATCGGTTACAAGCCCCCTGAGAAATGGCTGCCCTTTGTATTAGATCGTCTGAAAACAAAAACCGGCAAGAAACTTGCGGAAAGTATATTGAAAACAACAGAAGATTCCTGGTGGTTCAAGGATTATGTTGACATATCAGAGAGAAATAACTAGAGAGTTTTTCAAAGGAGAAGATGATGAAATGGCTTTTAAACATCATCGGCACATCCATTGGCAAGAAGCTGATGATGGCTGCCACTGGCCTTAGTTTCTGCTTTTTCCTTTTAATTCACCTTGCCGGCAACCTTGCTGTTTATGGCGGCAAAGATGCTTTTAACGTACATGCTGAACGTCTCCATTCATTAGGTCTGGTCATTACCATATCTGAATACTTGCTTTTGCTTTTTGCAATTATACATGTTTTTTTCGGAGTAACTCTTTTTTATGAAAATATTGTTGCCAGGCCGGTAAAATATTTGGTCAAAAAAAATGCCGGTGGCAGCAGCCTTGGCTCGGCAACAATGCCATATACAGGTTTTCTTCTTCTTATATTTATTATCTTTCATGTTTTTAATTTCCATTTCGCAGATAAAACTAATCAGACTATATTTCAAATCCTGGCAAGTACATTTGCGAGGCCGGAATACGTGATCATTTATGTTGTTGCGGTTTTAGTTGCAGCCATTCATATAAGTCATGGTTTCTGGAGCGCATTCCAGACCATAGGGGCCAATCATCCTAAGTACATGCCGTTTATCAAGAGCGCCGGCCTTGCGTATAGTATAATTATAGGAACAGGCTTTGGTTTTATTCCACTGTACCTATTACTTATTTCGTAGCCGTTCACCGTTTGCAGTTTTTTTAATGAATTTTGTAATGATTGAAGCTCACTAAGATGCTCAAACAGTCAGCTATTTTACATTTTATCACCAGCGGACTCGTCTTTTTTATCTTTAGCCGAACTTTTTGAGAAGTTACAAAATGAGTTTGTAAATTTCTGGAGAAAATCTATTTGGCAGATAGTTGTCTTTATTATAAAATAAAAATATATAGTTTTGTTTTATATACCTCGGAAGGTTGCAAATTGCGTTTTTTTCGGTGAGCAATGAGCATCAAGAGCAAGGCGCGAAGACGCGTAATAGCAGGCTATTGCAAGCCTGAGCAACGCAGCTATTGGTGTTCATGGCCAGCGAAAAACCGTAATTTGTGGCCTTTCGAGGTATAACATCTATTCTAAATCTGTTTTCAAAGGGAATACATAATTTTCTTACCTTAAAATTTGTGGAAAACAAGGGCCGTGTTCTGGAAAATCTGGTTTTTCTGGCATTAAAAAGAAAGGGATATTCTGTGAAAAAAGCCCTGCTTGCCGGAATCAAAGAGCTGGAGCTTAAAACCGGTCTGATTTTAACCTGGGATGAAAAGCGCCTGGAAAAGCATAATAACTATTCATTAAATATTATGCCGGCATGGGGGTGGCTCTTGACTGATATGCAGGACACAGACCAACACAGATTGACTTAAGATTTTGACATGCTCCATATAAAGTTGGCACTTTTTGTCGTAAATGAAGGGAGAATGAAATGGCTCAATTTGTTGTAGAAACTTCAATCAAGCACGGCCAATTGGCATTAAATAAGATTCCATTTAAAGACAACACGAAAGTTAAAGTGGTTTTGATTCCAAAGGTTGAATTATCGCAGATGTCCTTTGAAAAAGCGCAGGAATTGACCAGAAAAATTAAGGGAAATCTTTCTAATGATATAAGCAAAGAGAGGGATTAATAATGCATTTGTTCTTAGATTCGAATGCATTGGTCAAGCTTTATCACGCCGAGACTGGAACAGAAAACCTTGTTTGTCTCCTTAAGGAGAATGCTTACGACCTGATATTGACAATTGCGGAGATTTCAAAAATTGAATTTCGTTCCGCATTTCTTAAAAGAGTACGTACAAAGGAAATTGAGTTTGAAATTGTTAAAGAAGCGTTTTCCTGCTTTGAAGACGACTTATTCATGTTCAACGTAGTAGGAGTTGACGAAGCTGTTAATAGCTTAGCCATCAACTTATTGGATAGTATCGCATATGAAAAAGGACTAAGAACACTTGATTCGATACAATTATCAACGGCTATTATCACAAATCAAATTCTTCGGATTGATTATTTTGTGACTTCCGACAAGACCCTCGCTAATGTTGCAAAGGATTATTTTCCAATTTTTGATCCAGAGTCTGCGATGTAGCGAAACAGGCAATGGGTTAAGACCCTGTAAAGCACGGATTGCTAAGATCACCGATGGATTGGCAATATTCGAGTTTTCGCCGATATGTACGCGAAGGTTTGTATGATCCGGAATGAGGAGTTGGTGTTGAGGTGGAGTTTGAACCAGCAATAGGTGGAGAATGACAGGGGATCATCAAGTATATGCCGTTTATCAGGGGCATTTCAGTCTTCGGACTTCAGCCTAACCACCTGAGTAGTTACCTTGTCTCTTAAAAGGAAAGAATTATGCAGCTTGATGCAAAAGTGCCGGGAGGGCTTCTTGCTGAGAAGTGGGATAGACACCGTTTTGATCTGAGGCTGGTAAGCCCTGCCAACAGAAAAAAGTTTGACATAATTGTTGTAGGGACAGGTCTGGCAGGAAGCTCAGCATCAGCAACTCTGGCGGAACTCGGCTATAATATTAAAGCCTTTAGCCTTCAGGATAGCCCCCGCCGTGCTCACAGCATTGCGGCTCAGGGTGGAATAAACGCAGCAAAAAATTATTCAAATGATGGCGACAGCATATGGCGGCTATTTTATGACACCATAAAAGGTGGTGATTTCAGATCAAGAGAGGCAAATGTTTATCGTCTTGCGCAACTAAGTAATAATATTATCGATCATTGTGTTGCTCAGGGCATTCCGTTTGCACGAGATTACAGCGGGCTGCTTGCAAACCGGTCATTTGGCGGTGCACAGGTATCCAGAACCTTTTATGCGCGCGGACAGACAGGCCAGCAGCTTCTTGTCGGGGCATACAGCGCTTTAATGCGCCAGGTGGCAGCAGGAAAAGTTACATTATTTTCCCGCAGGGAAGTTATGGAACTTGTAGTTATAAATGGGCAGGCCAGGGGGATAGTCACCAGAAATATGATTACAGGTGAAATCGAAACTCATGCTGCCGATGCCGTTATTTTAGCTACCGGTGGTTATGGCAATGTTTTTTTTCTTTCTACAAATGCCATGACATCCAATGTTACAGCTATTCTGAGAGCCTATAAAAAAGGCGCTTTTTTTAGCAATCCATGTTTTATTCAGATTCATCCCACCTGTATCCCAGTGCACGGAACTTATCAATCAAAGCTGACACTCATGAGCGAAAGCCTTAGAAACGATGGCCGCGTATGGGTTCCCCGGAATTCCAGTGACACACGTCTTCCACATCAGATTCCAGAAAAAGATAGAGATTACTTTCTTGAAAATAAATATCCGGCTTTTGGAAACCTTGTTCCGCGTGATGTTGCTTCGCGTAATGCCAAGGAACAGTGCGACATGGGCAAAGGAGTCGGCAAAACAGGGCTGGCTGTATTTTTGGATTTTGAAGATGCAATCAAGAGAGATGGAAAAGAGGAAATCTCCAAAAAATACGGCAACCTGTTTCAGATGTATGAAAAGATTACAGGAGATAATCCCTATGAGACCCCAATGATGATTTATCCTGCTGTTCATTACACAATGGGCGGCCTGTGGGTGGACTACAACCTTATGACAACTGTTTCCGGCCTTTTTGCCCTTGGAGAGGCAAACTTTTCGGATCATGGCGCAAACCGGCTGGGCGCCAGCGCTTTAATGCAGGGACTGGCTGACGGGTATTTTATTATTCCATATACAATAGGTGAGTATTTTGCCGGTACCGGGTTAAATAAAATAACCGATGAACATCCTGCTTTCAAAGCGGCGGCTCAGGAAGTTAACTCTTGTATCAATAAACTTTTATCAATAAAAGGAACTCGTACTGTTGATGATTTTCATAGAGAGCTTGGCAGAGTTCTCTGGGAATACTGCGGCATGGAAAGGAACGAAAGGGGCCTTTTGAAGGCTCAAAAGCTTATTCAGCAATTACGGGAAGAGTTTTGGGAAAATGTTATTGTACCCGGCTCAGAAAGGGATTTCAACCAGAGCCTTGAAAAAGCCGGACGTGTAGCTGATTTCCTTGAGTTCGGAGCCTTGATGATAGTAGATGCTCTTGCCCGTAAGGAATCATGCGGCTGTCACTTTAACGAAGCATATCAGACAGAGGAAAACGAAGCAAAACGCGATGATGAAAACTTTTGTCATGTCGCTGCCTGGGAATATGCAGGTGATGGCATTAAGCCCTTGTTTCATAAGGAAAAACTTGTTTTTGAAAATGTCGAGTTGACACAAAGGAGTTACAGGTGACAAAGACCATAAATTTAACTTTAAAGGTCTGGCGTCAAAAGGACTCTGATGACAAAGGCGGTTTTAAAACTTATTCTTCAAGAGATATCTCAACAGATATGTCATTTCTTGAAATGATTGATGTCATAAATGAGCAGCTCACTCTTGACGGAGAAGATGCCATTGCGTTTGACCATGACTGCAGGGAAGGCATATGCGGGATGTGCGGGGCTATGGTAAATGGCCGCGCCCATGGTCCTGAAAAGGGTACAACTCTTTGCCAGCTTCACATGAGACATTTTTCAGACGGAGATACAATTGTCGTTGAACCATGGAGGGCAAAGGCTTTTAATATAATAAAAGATCTGGTTGTTGACCGCAGTGCACTGGACAAAATAATACAGGCCGGCGGCTATATTTCCGTGAACACAGGCGGAGCACCGGACGCAAATACCATCCTGATTTCCCGTGAGACATCGGAAAAAGCTTTTGATGGCGCAGCATGTATTGGATGCGGCGCATGTGTTGCCGCCTGTCCAAATGCTTCTGCCATGCTTTTTATAGGAGCCAAAGTTTCTCACCTTGCACTTCTTCCACAGGGAAAACCTGAAGCTGCGCGTCGTGTAATGGCGATGGTCAGGGAAATGGACAGACTTTGTTTTGGAAACTGTACAAATGAAGCAGAATGCGAAGCGGACTGTCCCAAGGAAATTTCAATAACCAACATTGCCCGGCTTAATCGTGAGTTTTTAAAATCAGGATTTTTCTCAAGCACAAAATAGCGGCAATCTCTGATATCAGGGATAGGGAGATAGGATGTCCCCAAGCTTTACCCCGTCTTTAAGTAGGTGGGAATATGGGTATT
>JAJSZT010000006.1 GCA_030272815.1 Deltaproteobacteria bacterium | reverse complement strand
ATCGCTTTTTTCCCTCTACCGGACCTATTTTCACAAAAAGAGAAATCTAAAGGCGGTCATCTTGGAGGTTTCATGGAGTGAGGAGTATCAATCTACATTACTGAAACTCCTCTATATCAATGACGGAAACGTTTCCGAGACAGTTATTAGTGTAAATCTTAATTATTACAGCGCAAAAGAATGGCCAGATAACTACATAGGAACATACTACATGTTTGGCGGGAATCCATTCTTTCCAAAAGTAGAGCCTTTGCTGATTCAGCCAAAGACGAAGGAAATCGTGGAGTATCAGTTTAAACTATCAGCAACGGAAGTTGAGGAAATAAAAAAGGAGAATAGAATAGAAAAGGATGTCTCTGCTGTATTGAAGTTTAAGAGACTTACTGACGAAGGTTATTGGTTCAATAAACTTTATTCTCGTGGTTTAGCGAGCACTGGGGCGCCTTTTACTTACTCATTTTGCCCTGAAGATATAATCAATCTCAATCCGAGCTTACTCGACGACACTGCTCTGTGGGTGCAACATCATAGAGAGAAGCAGCAGGTTCCACCACTCAAAGTTGTCCTACGTTATCGGATTTATAAACTGAAGGATTGGTTACTATTGAAATTGAGGCTTCACCCTTTAAGGAAAATGTATACCGAACAAGACAGTAGAGCTAACTCCGAGAAGCCGCCGCTTCGCGACGACTCATCGGAGTAGCTCACTTTTACGGTTCCAAAACACTTGGCAGCATTTTCTTCCCACTTCGCTTTCAATCTATAATCCTTACAAAGTTTCCGTTTTCATTCGCTGTGCGATTATTTAAAGGGGAAATGTTTTGCTAAAATAATAGCATTGTATAATCATCATCTTATTCACCATCCATCGTCCAATTAGTGTCAAATGCGAAAAGGAAAATCTCGATAAAACAGGACTCCGCTTTACAGTAGTTCAGGAACACACATTCAATAAATTACTGATAAAATGAGATGCTGAATTATTAAACTTATACGATATACTTTACTACTTTATTACTTCTCGCTTATCTTCCACAAATATCTTTCAGAAGCCATCAGATGCCTGTATTTGGGCTTTTATGCTTTTAGGCGAGCCAGAGTATTAATCGCAGGAATATAGTCATTTATTCGATTTCTCCTACCGATTCTTTTTTGGACTTTTAGACCGAGCAATTGACCCGCATGTCATGAAACTTGCTTCCTTCTTACATAATCCGAACTTAATTATTGTACAGGCTGAACTTCAACATAATCAAGAGACAATAAAGACAAATTTCAGCCCCGACAAAGATTATGCCCTTTATACTGTGTCCGTCCGATAATTGTTATTATATAATCAAACGCACAGATTCCGGCACGCTCCTGCTGTGCTGATATCCACTGCTCCTGCTTTCTCTACTGTTTTGAATAAAAAGAATTGCGGTAATATTTTATTTAGTAAGGCGACCCACTTTTGTTAGCGAGTTTTTAGCATTCATAGAACTACAATGCATCGTGGTTATTTTGATTTGGCGGCATCCGCCGATATATTTCCAGCCATTTTCATCATTGTCATAAATCAAAATCGAACCAGATTTATTGTCGCCGCTACCCTTATATATGAATAACGGAATATTTCGTGAGGTATACTTTATAGCCCCCCCGGCTATCTGTTAAGTCTCATTAATTAAAGTTTAGTAACCAGTAGTAAACACATATATCAATAAAACCAAAGCAAGAGGGCGGTTTGTCTTAAAAGGCAGCCGCCCTTTTTGCGTTTGAAAGGAGGTGAAAGAACAATGGCATATTCGTGTCCAGATAAATCCGAACCGTTGGGATTCCCGATAATTGGGATGAAATTCGATGTTGTTACCCAGTGGGTGATCGCATATGGCCGGTTGGTCATATACCCCTTTGCAGGGCTTGCCGTGGCATTGGGGAGAATGGTGCTAACGTAATCCAACTTTTGCAGAGCTTGCTCTGGCATTGAGCACGGGGCGTAAGCTACTGCGAAGTCCCACTTGACAAAAGCTTAGCCAGCAGGTCAATAGTGACGTCCGAGGGTCAGCTCTGAGAGGAGAGTCCTAAGCCGGGCGGAGCAAGGATGCAGGCTGTGTGATTGAGCCCCGAAAAATGTATAGTTGTGGACAGCAGGATAAACTCATGATCGAAAGATTGCGAGGGAACGCCGACAGTTTGTATGCACTGGAAGGCAGCAGCCCTGGGTGCGCTATGGCGAGTATTCAGGACACCACCGGGGTCTGAGAGCAGGGCATGTATTCACAGGGGTAGCTCGGGAACTGGAGAGAGCCAACTGTCTCCTTGTAAATGAATCCTGTCAAGGGCGCAGGTTAGCTGATAAGGTGTAGTCTTGGCGCTGAGAAGGGGCGCTCTAACCTGACCAGCGAGCGAAAGCAAAGGAGCAAACAAGGTATCGGGTGAGGATACCGAAGAGGGAACGAACCCGAGATGGGCTTTTGGCAGTCTTAGCTGACAGTAGTACCGATGTTGCAGGCAGTGACCTGTAACGGGAAGGTGGGGAACTGAGGTCCAAGGGACCCACTGTAGGGAAGGAGAGGCCGGGCATAACGTTTTGTTTAAGGGAATCACGGGAGGGACTCTGAACCCACAAACCGTGTCACCGCGACTTGAGCAGAGTGTGTATTAGGGCAGCACAGTTATGCGCCAAACGGGGTGTCGCCTGTTTGGTCATGTTTTCGCTGATTAGGGAATCCTGAGTGCGTTAGCATACCGAGGAACCGTATGAGTGGAATCCTTCAAGTACGGGTCTGTGGGGAGGGCGCCGGGTAACCGGTGCCTTTACCCGGAAGCCCAGAGTTGAGCATGAAATCATCTTCCACTTTAAGGCGAATTTCCTGGGCACTTGGTATTCCAATGACCAAAGGAATTGAGTTTGTTTTTGAGTATCTGCCGAAGATTTTAGACAGGGAAAAGGTCTGTGAGGAATGCAGGGACAAATCAAAGTGTGAGGAATGCGCTTTTTGCGCTCACAATCAGACATAGCACAAAAAGGAGGTGCGCTATGACACCAAAAGTAAGAGAGACACTAAACACCATCATTGACCGATTCAAAAGCGGGGACATTCCAGAGGCAGTAGCATATTCAATATTCCCTATCCCTAATTTACCATCATCAAGATGGAGTCTTCTCAACAGAACATTGATGTTTTTCAGCGGCACGCAGGACGCAAGAGGTATCAAACAATGGAATAGCGTCAATCGAAATGTGAAGAAAGGCTCCAAGGCGATGTATATTCTCGTTCCTTATTTCAAAAAAATTGAGGAAGAGGGCGAACAGCAACAGATATTGAATGGGTTTGGATGTAGGCCAGTATTTCGAGTTGAGGACACCAAAGGGGATGCCTTGGAATATGAAAATATTGAATTACCAGACTTACCATTTATGGAACGTGCTCAACAGTGGGGTATCTCTTTAAAGGCAATTCCTGGCAATTATCGTTATTATGGCTATTATTCCCCTGGTCGGAAAAAAATCGCAGTGGCTACATCTTCTGAATGCGTCTTTTTCCACGAATTAGCACACGCAGCCCATCACATTTTGAAAGGAAATTTTAAGCCAGGCCAAGATTCGCTTCAAGAAGTAGTCGCTGAATTGTCAGCACAAGCATTGGCTGTAATGGTCGGTAAATCAGCAGAGGATACAATAGGAAATAGTTTCAGATATATTAAGACTTACGCAGAGAAACTGGAAATAAGCGTCCCTTCTGCCTGTCTGAAAGTAATGAGTGAGACAGAGAAGGTACTCAATCTTATCATTACCGGCCATGTAGATAATAGAAACTGCATCAAAGAAGCAGCATAACAAAAGGAGGCCATTCAGGAGGAGGTGAAAAAAATGGAAGACTTTTTTGACGATGAGTTGGATTGGGAAGATTGGATGATTATAGGGGGAATGTCAGAGGATATAGCAGAGGAAAAACGGAAGCAGGAACGCATAGAACGTGATATGTTTGGGGAGGATTATGATTCTTTCAGTGAAGATGGCACAAATTTGGATAATACAGAAGAATAGTAAATTTGTGTATGGTCTTGTTTATAAGGCTTTTACATAAATATATTACTACCTGCAAATATTATTATATTTTTTTTACTACCCTGCTATTGACAAATGAGTAATAGTGCTTATATTAGTAATTAATGGTATAAGAGAGCCAGTTATAAAAGACCCATAAAAGACCCATAATGAAAAAAACATTTTTAATGTTGGTCGCTGATTCATCAGAACCAGGGTCAATTAAATCTCTTATCAGATGCGGTAAAAGCCCGTATCACAAGTTATAGTACGTAAAAGTTAGTCACTGATTTTATCAGAATCGGACTAATATTTCAGATGCAGTAACAGCCCGTATTGTAAGTTAAAATACGAGACAACTGTATTATAACTTGTGGTGCGGGCTTTTTTTGTTGTTAAACAATTAAACCAAAAGAAAGGAGGAGTATACAAAAAAAAGGAAAGATGAAAAATTTGGACTATAATGAAAAGGACTGGCTCAAAGATGCGGTTCCAATGGATAAGGCACTATCCTCATCAAAGAAATTGAGACAACTTGTCGATACCCTGTTTGAGGAAATCAAAACACTAATAAAAGTTTCCAGTAAATCCAGGCAGAAAGAAGCACTAAAAACAATAATGATAAATCTAATAAGAGCGCACCAACTCTATAAACCAGTTAGGTATTCGCGAGATAAGAACCGCTACACGAGGGACAGGCGCTATGGAAAACTATTTTTCAAATACGATCGGCTTATCCCGATAATCGACGCCCTGGAAGGCCTGGGCTACATCGAGCAGAGTTCCTTTTACTTCGACCATAAGAAAAAAGGAGAAGGACTACAAACCCGCATGTGGGGCACAGACAAACTTTGGTCTATCTGTCAGAATTACAAACTGTTTCAGCCATTTCCTCTGGTACCCGAACTCCCAGAAGACGAAGAAACAATAATATTACGCAATGAAGATAAAAAAGATATAGGATATCGGGAGACAAAACAAACCAGACAAATGCGTGAGGACCTGGAAAACTATAACAACTTTATCGATAAACACAGAATTACCGTGAGACTGAAAGGATTAACAGTAGTGGATAATAGGTTTCTGGTCAATGACATATTAAAAAACATATGGAATAGTAAAGTCTGGATTAAATCAGTTAGATTCAATAAAAATCACAACAAATATAATTATTCAACACCTATTCCAGACTTTAATAAACACAAAATTCCATTTAATATCAATCCATCCCATATAATTGACAAACTACAAAAACAGAATTCCAAGACACAATTCAAATACTCCGTCTAACTATTACCCTTTTCCTAATTTATCCTCTCCCATTACTCATACGAAACGGAGGATAACCTTACTGCGCACACTTTTGCGACGACTTTGGTCTGATGCGTATCTGTTCCAGAAGGACCTTGAAAAGCGCAGTTATGAAATCAGTCGTATTCCGTGGGATATGAGACAGGATGTTCTTGCAGAGAAGTTCCGGCTCCAGGACATCGGTGTCGATGAAATTGAGTTTGTGTTGGACCATGAACACCTATTCCGAATCTTCAACCTCAAATCATGGGAACATGGTGGGCGGGCATATGGCTCATTCCATCAGCACATGCTTCGCAAATACATGCGCAAGGACATCCTGATAGACAGCCAACCGACTGCGGAAATCGACTTCTCCGCATATCATATCCTGATGCTATATCATAAAAAACGCATTGACTACCCTTATGACCCGTATTCGGTTTGCGAAGGCCCGGAAATGAGAAACACCTACAAATCAGTTGGATTGATTTCGATAAATGCTAAAAACAACAAGTCCGCTTATGGAGCCATTAACGAAGAGTTGGAAGAAAATAATATTCCTTTGCCGAATATTGATAAACCTTTGGTACACCTGGTTAAAACTTTCAGAGACGCTCATAAGCCCATTGAGCAATACTTGTTTTCTGGTATAGGATTAACACTTCAAAACATAGATAGTCATATTATGAATGCTATCTTGATGAGACTTATGGATAAAGGGATTTTAGGTCTATCGGTTTATGACAGCGTTATTGTAGCAAAACAACACGAAGCATTCACAAAGGAGGTGATGACAGAAGAATATAAAAATATAATGAAGAATTTCAATCCGAGATTTTAGCACCAGACGCAACGCTACGAGCACCATCTCGTTAAACTGGCGGGGCCACCCAAGCCCCACAAGGTCGCCATAGTGCGACTGGACTTGCCATGGGCGGGACAATACCGTCTTCTGGAACATACCAGCACAGGGCCTGTCAAATCAAAATTGGAGGTCATTATGAACAATGGACCAATTAGAACAAAGTTTGGGGAAAGCGTTGCGTGCTAAGGATGTTGCCGAATATCTGGGAATGAACGTGAAACACATTAGGAATCATTACAAGGATTTAGGTGGAATACGCTTGGGACGCCATTACAGATTCTTTGAAAAGGAGATTTATTATGCCATACAAAAAAGGACAGAAGTGGATAGCCCAAGTGAGAAAAGAAAGCCAGAGATTGGAAAAGGTGTTTTTGACAAAGAAGGAAGCCAAGGACTGGGAAACCAAGATGAGGCGAAAGCCAGTCGAAGATTGGAACGAGAAGACCACCACGGTCTGTTTGAATGATTGGGCTCAGGTCTATCTCGATGTGGCCAAGGTACGATTCACTACCAAGACCTACAAGGAAAAGGTCTCTATGTTCAAGCGCTTCTTCAAGGTCATCAATCCGGCTCTTCCGGTCTCGGAATTGAAGCCAGGAAATGTGCTGGACTACATTATCAAACAAAAGGAGGCTCGTTCTGGTTATGCCGCCAACAAGGACCGCAAGAATCTGATTGCGGCCTGGAACTGGGGCATGAAATACATGAATCCGCTCTTGGCTGGCCCGAACCCGTGTCTTGTAGATAGGATGCCAGAGGTGAGGTCACCAAGGTATGTGCCATCAGAGGAGGACTTCTGGAAGGTATATGCCTTTGCAGAAGGCCAAGACAAGGTAATGCTCATGACGTTCCTGCATCTCGCCGCAAGACGGGGAGAGGTGTTCCGCATGGAATGGACAACGGATGTGAATTTTGCTGACAGCCGTGTCCGGCTATGGACTCGCAAACGCAAGGACGGAGCCTACGAGTATGACTGGCTTCCCATGACCAAGGAATTGCGTAAATCGTTGCTGTGGTGGTGGGAACACAGGCCGATAAAAGACAAGCCCAATGTATTCCTGTGTCTGGATGAAACGGCATTCACCCGTGAGTATTACGGCCAGCCATTCAAATGCAGAATTCATTTCATGCGACGTCTCTGTGACAAAGCCAAAGTGAAACCTTTTGGCTTCCACGCTATCCGGCACCTAACGGCTTCCACACTCTTCAATCAGGGATACGACGTGGGGGTGATTCAATCCATCCTCCGGCACAAAAGCCCCAGTACAACGGAGCGGTATTTGAAGAGCATCGGCATGGAAAGGGTGCGAGACGCTCTGGATAGCTTGCCCTCCAAACCGGCGGAGGTCGTGTCGATTGACATTGACCGAGTCTACGAACGAATGTTAGGAGAGTGAAGAAATGAAAGGCCAGAAAAACAAAAAGCCGTCTGTGAAGCCGTCATCTCCACAAGCGGCTTTAATGAAAAGACATAAGGCCTTTAATTTATTGGTGATCCCACGGGGAATTGAACCCCGGTTTCCGGCGTGAGAGGCCGGCGTCCTGACCGCTAGACGATGGGACCCTTTAATCCTGAAATGTTTGAAAAACGTCCCCTTTTGCCCAATCTCTGCGTCAGGCTCAAATTCTAATCCTCGAAATACTTCAAGTATTCCTGTGGTTATAATTTTCGCCTTTCTTTACTTTGAACAAAATTAAACATTTTTCAAAGCTCTCATTCTTAAACCTAAGTTGAGCATGATTATAGAAAAGGGTATGCTTTGTCAAATATTATTTTATAGGTTTGAATACCTGCTGATCCTCTTACCCTTTCTGTAGCCGAAAACAAAATATATTATACAACCGATAAAAGGAATAAGAGCAATTATTCCCCATATAAACTTATATGCCAGTTTACCAAAATCCTTCTTAGCTATATCAAATATAGCCAGGCAGGTTATTACGTAAAACGCTATGCCAAGACCTACAAAAAATGTTGTGGTATTCAATTTTATCCTTTCAATAATTTTGATAAACTCACAAAAACTCGAAATCTGGACGGCAAAGCAAAAAACTTCAGTTTCAAGGCACGCAAGTCCTGAGGAGAGAGGCGTACTTATAGCTACGCCGCAATGACGAAGGATGCAGCGCAACGCAGAAAATGGACTTTTTACGAAGCCGTCAGTAGTTCAGATATTTTTAATATAGTATTAACATAATATTTGCTGTGATTATAATGATAAATAACCTTATGGGCATCTTTTCCGTCTATTCCCGGATGCCATCCGTAATGGCCAAGATATGTTGCTATACTTATTATAGCATCGGCATGGTTAAAAAGATCAACACTTCCATCACCGTTCCCATCTTTTGCGAATGCAAGAATACTGCTTGGCATGAATTGAGCTATACCCAATGCCCCCGCAAAAGAGCCATTAATAATAGCAGGATCAATTCCTTCTCTGTTTACATATTTAAAAAAGGCTTTAAGTTCAGCGTAGGCCCATTTTGATTTTCTTTTCGACCACTTATTGAATTCTTCCCTTGTACGACTGTAAGAGCTTGAATTTTTATCCCAGACCATCTCACGGATGTTTAAATCCGACAAAGAAGCCAGCGTTGAAAGAGTGTTTAAAATAGATCTGCTCCCAATTACTTTTCCAAGTCTTGTTTCAACTAAAATTATAGCTGTTATGATTTTTTTGTCCACGCCGTATATTCTTTCAGCCCTTGAAAGCTCTGTACTATATTTGCTCATATATTTTTTTGCCTTCTTAATGGAGCTTTTGGAAGTGAACTGATCGTAATTTAATTTAGCTTCGCTATGCACGAAATATCGGGAAACACCTTTAAAATCAAAATAGACCTCTGGTCTGTTATATAAATTTTTTATCATGCCTTTATCAAAACCTTCTATTATGAGTCTTTGCTGCAGGGATTCAAAATATACCCTGCTGTTATCTGCAATAGCCGGGTTTTGAAAGGATGGCACGGCAATTAATATCAACAAACCTGTAAGCAGAACTATAATTGTGCTGTAGTTAATTCTAATGGGCATCATTTTAATATACCTGATTTTGACGGTTTAAGCGTGAAAGCTATAAAAATTTTCAATAGGAATCATTTTAAGACATCGCTTTTCAAATGTGACTATATGACTGTATCCAGCCGAAATAAGCAATGGCAATGCCTTGTCATAATGCTGACCAACGCTCTCAGGCTTATGAGCATCTGACCCAAGAGTAAAAAAAATCCCCTTTTCAAAACATTTTTCTATAATTTCTCTGGAAGGATAGGCATCATTGACCGGATGATTATATCCGCTTGTATTAAGCTCCAATGATAAATTCTTCTTTTTTATCTTTGATAATATCTCATTTATTTCTTTATCAAAAGTTTTTAAAGGCCTCCTTCCAAATTTTTTCAACAAATCAAAATGACATATTATATCATAATAATTATAATCCAGCATTTTATCAAACTTTTCAAGGTAAAGGCCGTAAATATAATCTGTGTCATTTCCTCCCCGGCTCCATTGTGAGCCATGACTTACTACGTTAATGCCATCAAGAAAATGCAGAGAACTCCCAATAACATCAAATGAATACATCCCCACAATATCTCTGACAAGATCGATATGCTCCGGACAAAAATCAACTTCCAGGCCGGCTTTAACATTAATAATGTTCCTGTATCTATGTTTAAGAAGCTGAATCGCCTGAAAATAAAACGGGACCTCGCCGGGTGTCATGGAAAGCCTGTTTGCAGGCTCAGAAATAATCAGATGATCCAGAAAGCATATCTCTTTTAAGCCTATATCCACGGCTTTTTGTATGTATGCTTCCATTACACCTTCTGCATGGTTGCAAAGGGAGGTATGTACGTGATAATCAATCATATAAGTTCAGGGTTCAAAGTTCACGGTTACCTTGCAAGTATATAAATGACATGATATAAATTTAAATGTCAAATAATAACAATTATACATACTCTATCATATAACCTAAATTATAACATGAAAAAAGTCTCTAAAACAGTTTTTTGTTGCCAGGAATGTGGATACCAAGCCCCTAAATGGATGGGGAAATGCCCTGACTGCAGACAATGGCAGACCTTTGTAGAAGAAGTGCAAACATTGAAGCCGTCTCAAGAAGCAAGGCGCAGGGCATTATCTCTTCAATCAGAACCTGTCCCCATTGACTCAATTAAACTTGAGGATGAATATCGTCTATTAACCGGAATCAAAGAATTTGACCGGGTTTTGGGCGGCGGGCTTGTCCCGGGAACACTTGTGCTTATAGGCGGTACTCCCGGAATAGGCAAGTCCACTCTAATGTTGCAGGCTTTGCACGGTCTTGCAAACATGGGACACAAGGTACTTTATGTCTCTGGAGAGGAATCAATTAAACAGATAAGCATGAGGAGTAAAAGGCTTTCAACTGTCTCCCGCGATTTGCTGGTGGTTTCAGAGATAGATATAGAATCCATACAGACAATGATTGAATCAACCAGGCCGGATGTGCTTGTAATAGATTCTATCCAGACCATGTTTAACGCAGACCTTACTTCTGCTCCGGGAAGTGTAAGCCAGGTCAGGGAATCCGCCATTAAACTCATGTTTATGGCCAAAAATACAAGTGTTCCGATATTTCTGGTTGGGCATGTGACAAAAGATGGCGCCATAGCCGGGCCCAGACTTCTGGAACATATGGTGGATACAGTTCTTTATTTTGAAGGCGATAGAAATCATGTTTTCAGAATTTTGCGTGCCGTTAAAAACAGGTTTGGATCAACCAATGAAATAGGCGTATTTGAAATGAATGAAATCGGCCTTACAGAAGTTGTAAATCCTTCTGCGGTATTTCTTTCAGAACGTCCTGTAAACACACCAGGATCAGTTGTAACTGCCAGCATGGAAGGTACCAGGCCGATACTTGTTGAACTTCAGGCTCTGGCCGGCAGTACAAATTTTGGAACACCCAGAAGGACAGTCCTTGGTATTGAACCAAATCGGGTTGCTCTGCTTGTGGCTGTTATGGAAAAAAAACTAGGTATGGATTTAATGGGGCACGATATCTTTATGAATGTGGCTGGGGGTGTAAAGGTAGATGAGCCGGCAATTGACATGGGAATTGTTTCCGCCATCGCATCAAGCTTTTTAGATAAACCTATTTCCGATGCAACACTTGTTCTTGGTGAAGTAGGATTGACAGGTGAAGTCAGAGCTGTGAGCCATATTGAAACCAGAGTTAATGAAACAAAAAAAATGGGTTTTTCAAGGTGTCTTGTGCCGGAAAGCAACCTGAAGCGCATGACAGAAGTAAAAGGCATAGATGTTATAGGGGTTAAAACAGTATCAGAAGCTATTGAAATACTTTTTTGATGAGGCGAAACAGAGCAAAACATAAAGGGTGGAAAGATCATTATTCCACACTGGCTAAAAAAGAAAATTTTCCGGCAAGATCGGTTTATAAACTTAAAGAAATACAGCAAAAATACAATTTAATTAAAAAGGGAGACAGAGTTCTTGATCTGGGTTGTTCGCCAGGATCCTGGCTTATCTATGCAGCAGAGCTGACGGGTAAAAAAGGCCGGGTAATTGGAGTTGACCTGAAGCCTTTATCTGTAAAGATCCCATCAAACGCCAAGGTATATACCGCAGACATTCTCTCTATTGACGATGAGTTTTATGAGTTAACAGGAAAAGATTTTAACGTTATTTTAAGTGATATGGCACCGGCTACAACCGGGAATAAAAATGTCGATGCTGCAAGGTCCTTTAACCTCTGCGAAGCAGCTCTGTACATTGCTCAAAAAACTCTGATGCCAGGAGGATCATTTGTTTGCAAGATCTTTCAGGGTGAAGATTTTAATAAATTTTCAGATTTAGTAAAGGCCGGCTTTAAAAAAAGCAGGATTTTCAAACCACAAAGCAGCCGAAAGGCAAGTAAAGAGATTTATATAATTGGATTGAATAAAAATTAAAATAATAATTTACCACGGATTTTCACGGAACTACACTGAATTATCAAAATAGTCTGTTCAAATTTAATCAACAGATTACGAACATTGTTCAGATTTTCGTGAGTTGTTGGGACAAATTTTCAGAAGTTTACTGTAGTGTAGTTCATTGTTTACAATTTTCAGTGAAACTCCGTGTCATTCCGTGGTGAATTTTTACAAATTAGACTGTAGATTCAGGAGGAAAATATGTCAGGTCATAGCAAGTGGTCTTCCATTAAACATAAAAAAGGTGCAACCGATGCCAAGCGTGGCAAAATTTTCACGAAACTTATAAAAGAAATTACTGTAGCAGCTCGTATGGGAGGAGGAGGAGACCCTGCATCAAACCCAAGACTGAGAACGGCAATCCAGGCTGCAAAAAGTGAAAATATGCCCAAAGACACTATTGAAAGAGCCATAAAAAAGGGGACCGGGGAACTCGAAGGAGTAAATTATGAAGATATTATTTACGAAGGGTACGGCCCGGGTGGCGCAGCTATTTTAATTGAATCACTTACTGACAACAAAAACAGGGCTGTTGCCGATATTCGCTACATTCTAAGCAAATCCGGAGGGAATTTAGGTGAAAACGGCTGTGTTTCGTGGATGTTTGACAAGAAAGGCTATATTGTTGTCGAAAACAGTAAAGTCGATGAAGAAGCTTTGATGGAAATCGCGATACTTGCCGGTGCTGAAGATGTGAAAGAGGATGAAAGTAATTTTGAAATTATCACCGAGCTTCAGGATTTTGAATCAGTTAAAACAGCAATAGACAAAGAATCAATACCTTACATTGTAGCTGAAATAACTATGTTTCCAAAGTCAACAGTAAACTTAGAAGGCAAAGAGGCGGAACAAATGGTAAGATTGATGGAAAATCTTGAGGACTGCGATGATGTGCAAAAAGTATATACTAATGCAGATATACCGGAAGAAATTTTGAACAGCATGGAATAAAATATGTAACTACTCAGGTTGTTATGCCCCTTAATAAAATCATAACCTTTTGATATGATTGACAAGTTATTTTTGGTTACAGTATCGCGAAGCGGCGTAACTTAGCTTTTTACGAAGCCATCAAGGAAAGTTCTATCATCCTCTGAACCGCTTTTAATGCCTGCCGCTGTATATCTTCCGGCACCTTAACCTCGCCTTCCATAAATTCAAGGCTTCTGACAATATCTTCAAGAGTGATTTTCTTCATATCACTGCATTCCATGTTTAAAGATGCAGGATAAAAAAATTTATCGGGATTTGCCTTTTTCAAAGGATAAAGCAATCCTATTTCAGTCCCTACGATAAAAGATCTGCTTTTCGATTCCATGGCGTATCTGATCATGCCGGAAGTACTTAAAGCGACATCCGCCATATCAATAATTTCCGGCGGGCATTCCGGATGAGCCATGAAAACGGCATCCGGATACTTTTGTTTTGCAGCGTTAACATCTTCAGCGGTGAGGCTGTCATGAATGGGACAGTATCCATCCCAGAAATGTATCTTCTTTTTTGAATGCGAAGCTGTATACATAGCAAGGTTTCGATCAGGAACCATCATTAGTTCATCAGCATCAAGGCTGTTTACGACTGCAACAGCATTCGCCGATGTGCAGCAAATAGTCGAGATCGCCTTGACTGATGCAGATGAATTAACATAAGTTACAACCGGCATTGGAGGAAGTTCTGCAAGCTTAGCCTCAAGCTCTTCCGGAGTCACCATATCCGCCATAGGGCACCCTGCATCTTTGCGCGGAAGCAGCACCGTCTTATGCGGGGACAGGATTGAAGCTGTCTCTGCCATAAAAGTTACTCCGCAAAACAGAATAACCTCGGCATCAGTCTGGGAAGCCTTGATACTCAATTCAAGTGAATCACCGCAAAGATCAGCAAGATCCTGTATCTCCGGTGGCTGGTAATTATGTGCAAGCATAATTGCTTTTCTTTTTTTCAGCAGGTTTTTTATCTTATCTCTCATTTTTTATATCCATATTTACTCATCAAGTTTCAGCACCTCTGTGCCATAAGGTATATTAAAAATAAATATCGAATCGTCAGGATTTTCCAATAGTTTAATATCGATCAGCTTTATTCGAGTCTCATCGCCGTATAAATTATATGTAACGATCTCTTCAAGATAAAATGTCTTCTTTGAAATTGACAAGTTTATGTATGATAAATCGTTTGTTTTCTTTACAGGCAAAAGCTTAAGTATATAATAATCGTTGCCGTCAGTATTTTCTAAAGTAATATTGAATTTTTGCCTGATAAGCCTAATGTCTGAAAGGAAACTGGCACCCTTGCCATCTCCAAAAAATGATGGGAATTCCCCCATCATAACCTGGTTATCATCCGGTCTGTAAACCCATAGATCCTTGCCGTCTGTAACTATAATCTGCCTGTCAGGCTCTTCATACTCCCATCTCATCTTACCTGGACGTTTGACCGTTATTTTGCCCGACGCAGAATCCGTTATATCCATTGCCTTTAATGTCGATTTCTGAATAAAACAGGCAGAAAATCCAGCAACAGCATACTTTTTCTCAACTTTGTCCATAATTTTATCAAGCAAAATGTTCGATTCCTGCGATTTTGAATCTTGACGCATGGATGAATCTTTGCATAACACATGCTGTGCATTTAAAAAAATAACTACCCATAAAATACATATGACTAATTTAAATCTCATACTACAGACCTCGTTAAGTAGTTAAATGATAAGTGTTCACGGAACGTCGAAATTAGAAAATAGAAATTGGAAATTTGGCCTTCATGCTTTTGTACTGTTCTTCCCAATTTCTATTTTCTAATTTCAAGTTTCAAGCCGTGAACAGCTACTTTAATACTTTAATCAAAAATTTACAAACTCATTTTAGAAATAATTTTAGAAATAATTGCGGATGTGATCTCATTATGATATTATTTAAATTAAACACGTTTGGGGCGGACTTTTTTGACCAGGATTAACAGGAGATTGTCAAATGCTGAAAAAGCCGAGCTATAAAGAATTGGAAAAAATAGCTTTTGAGCACGAACAGATGGAGGTAAAGCATCTTGAAAACGAGGAGCTTTACATCAACATCCTTGAATCCATAAGCGACGGCATAATGGTTCTGGACTCTAACTTCCGCTTTACGCACTGGAATAGGGCAATGGAAAGAATATCCCAAATTCCACGAGAGAAAGTTGTTGGTAGTAGAAAAAGCACATGGGAAATTTTTCCTGACCTGGCAAAAGACGGTATGGATGAAATTATGTGGAAGGCAATGCAAGGTGAAATCGCCAAACTAAAAAATGTTCCCCTGCATTTTACTAACAGAACGAGATGTTTCATCTCTGAAATGTTTTTTCCGCTAAGAAACCTTAAATCAGAAATTCGCGGTATAGTCGGAGTAATTCGTGATATCACCGACAGTAAACAGGCAGAAGAGACTATACGTCTTAATGAATCTCGTCTCAACGTGCTGTTGAAACTCAACCAAATGACTGAAGCATCCTTACAGAAGATAAAGGACTTCACTCTCGAAGCTGCCGTCAAGCTCACTAAGAGCAAAATCGGCTATCTTGCATTTATGAACGATGACGAGAGTATTCTTACTATGCACTCCTGGTCGAAAAATACAGTAAAACAATGCAACATTAGCGATAAACCACTAACCTACCCCATGGAAACAATGGGTCTATGGGGTGAAGCTGTTCGACAGCGAAAGGCGATTATTACTAATAATTATTCCGTTCCCAACCCGTTTAAGAAAGGCCTTCCAAAGGGTCATATAAAAATAATTCGTCACATGAACGTCCCGCTCTTTGAAGGCAATCGCATTATTATCGTTGCAGGCCTGGGAAATAAAGAAAATGATTACGATGAATTAGACGTCCGCCAGCTTACATTGTTAATGCAGGATATGTGGAGCCTTATACAGCACAAGCAAGCGGAAAAAGAAAAAAAGAAAATAGAAGTTCAACTTTTACAGGCACAAAAGACCGAAACAATAGGCACGCTTGTTGGAGGTATTGCCCATAATTTTAACAACCTGCTTATGGGAATACAAGGTTATACATCCTTGATGCTTTTTGAGACTGACTCTTCCAATCCAAATTATGCGAGACTTAAAAACATAGAAAAAATGGTTAAAAGCAGACTTGACCTTACCAAGCAGCTTCTTGCATATGCCAGGAAAGGCCAGAATGAAGTCAAGCCGCTTGACTTAAATCAATTGGTTGAAGAGACCTCGGAAACTTTTGCTATAACAAGAAAGGAATTCACAATCCATCGTGAGCTTGATGAAGACTTATATACAATAGAGGCAGACCAGGGACAGATCGAGCAGTTCCTGTTGAATCTTTATGTTAATGCTGCGGACGCTATGCCTGAAGGCGGTGACCTTATCTTGAAAACCGTTAACACCACCCACAAAGATATGAAGGGAAAGCTTTATGATCCAAAACCGGCCGACTATGTAATGTTATCGGTTACAGATACAGGTGTAGGTATGGACAAACCCACAATAAAACGAATCTTTGAACCGTTCTTTACAACAAAGGACATGGGCCAGGGAACAGGTCTCGGGCTGGCTTCAGCATATGGAATCATAAAGGCTCATAACGGATATATTGATGTCGATTCCAAGAAGGGGCTTGGAACAACTTTCAAAATTTATCTGCCTGCTTCTGAAATAAAGCTCCAAAAAGCAGTTAAGATCCCCGAAGAACTAATTAAAGGAACAGGAACGGTGCTCATGGTTGATGATGAAGAGGTCATTATAGAGGTTGGCAGAGAACTGCTGGAAGCCATTGGTTACAAGGTATTAACGGCTATAGATGGAAAAGAGGCTATTGAAATTTACAAAAAAAATATGGATAAGATAGACATTGTCCTTCTGGATATGATTATGCCCGATATGGGTGGTGGAAAAGTTTTCGACATAATAAAAAAGATCAATCCCGACGCAAAGGTACTTCTTATAAGTGGATACAGTTTAGACAATCAGGGAGCGAAGATCTTAAACCGCGGTTGTGATGGTTTTATTCAGAAACCCTTTGACTTAAATGAGTTGTCTGGAAAAATAAGAAAAATTATACAATAAAACATATTGCGGAGGCTTATATGGAAATCAAAATCGTCAAAATTGAAAAACCAGATGGGCTTAACATGATTTTAGGGCACTCACATTTTATCAAGACTGTTGAAGATATATATGAAGCTATGGTAAATTCCGTTCCAATGGCTAAATTCGGCATAGGCTTCTGTGAAGCCTCTGAGTCATGCCTGGTAAGGTATGCGGGCACTGATGAAGAGTTGATTGAACTGGCAAAAAAGAATGCCTATAATCTCTCTACAGGCCACGGCTTCATTCTTTTTATGAAAGATCTATTCCCTATTAATGTTTTGAACTCTATCAAGAACGTAACTGAAGTTTGCCGTATATTCTGTGCAACAGCAAATCCCATAGAGGTCATTATAGCAGAGACAGAGCTTGGTCGTGGAATACTGGGAGTAATTGACGGGTTTGCTTCAAAGGGCATAGAAACAGAAGAAGATGTTCATGCAAGGAAAGAACTTCTGCGAAAAATCGGCTATAAACAGTAAGGCGGTAAGTGAAAGAAAAATCATGCCTATCTACGAATTTTACTGCAGCAAATGCAATACAATTTATAATTTCTTTTCCAGAACCGTAAACACTACAAAAATGCCCAACTGCCCTAAATGCAAAAAATATAAACTTACCCGGCAGATGTCTGCCTTTGCAGTTACAGGAAAGGCAAAAGAAGACAGCAACGACATGGACGACCTTTCATTTGATGAAAGCAAATTAGAAAGCGCTATTCAAATGCTGGGCAAAGAGGCAGACAAGATAAATGAAAATGATCCGCGGCAGGCCGCAAACCTTATGCGCAAACTTACAAATATGACAGGGATTGAACTCGGCCAAGGTATGGAAGAAGCATTAAGCCGCTTGGAAAAAGGAGAAGATCCTGAAAAGATTGAAGCTGAAATGGGAGATATTCTTGAAAGCGAAGAACCGTTTTTGATGCCGGATAAAAAAGGAAGGGCTGCAAAAGCCAAATACATCAGGCCATTAAGGGACGAAACGCTTTATGATCTCTGATTTTTCTGATATGGCAAACAAAAGATAGATATCATGGATAAAAAAATCCTTGAAAGCATTGAAATCAGGCAGGGAGATATTACACAGATTGAATTGGATGCTATTGTTAATGCTGCGAATAGTTCACTTCTTGGCGGTGGTGGCGTGGACGGTGCAATCCACAGGGCAGCCGGGCCTGAACTTCTATCCGAGTGCCGTTCCATAGGAGGATGCCCTACAGGTGAAGCAAGGATAACCCGCGGCTATAACCTGCCTGCCAGATATGTGATTCACACGGTTGGACCGATCCATACTGGTAAGCCACAGGACAGCAACCTGTTAACTCGGTGCTATCTTAACAGTCTTAAACTCGCATCTGATCATAATCTAAGCTCTATCGCCTTTCCGGCCATTAGCTGCGGTGTATACGGATATCCAATAAACGAAGCCTGTAAAATCGCAATAGATACCACATGTAATTTTCTGGCATCCAATACATCGTTAAAAAAAGTAATATTCATACTTTTTTCATCCGAAGATTATAATACCTATACAGATTATCTTAAATCAAGGTAACTACTCAGGTGGATAGACTGAAGGTGGGGGGCTGTTAGGGAGCTTCAGCCTTCGGACTTCAGCCTAACAATATAATGAGTACCACCCCCGCAAACATCAATAAAGCCCCCAGCATCCTTGCGCCAATATCTGATTCTTTAAATAAGATCCACCCATACATCACACTAAAAAGAATACTCATACGCTTTACAGCTATCATATAAACCGCCTCAATCATGTTTATGGCAAGGCAATGAAATAATGCATGCAGAAAGAGCATTAAACCAACGCTCAATCCTTTTACAGGAACCTTAAGTATATCTCTCCATCTAATCTTTTCAAGGAAGGGGAAAAAGATCAAGGTTGTTATATCAAGAGCCGCCAGGTAAAAAAAACCGAAAAAAAGCGGAGAAGAATACTGGATTGCCTTTTTCCCCAAAACAGCTAAAAAAGAATATATAAATGCAACAACCAGCATCAGAATAGAACCTGGCTCCCTGAGAATAGCCCTAAATGGAGCAAAATAGCCATATTTTACCTGTGTGACATTTAATAAATAACTGCCAGCCACAACAAAACCAATACCTATAATTCCCCAACTATTCGGCACTTCTCCAAGAACAATAAAACCCGTTAATATCATAAAAACCGGTGTAAATGACAAAAACGGAATTGAAAGAGAAAGAGGAGAAAGCTTTATAGCCTTCATGTAGAGATAGAAAGCAAAAGTATCCAAAGGAATTAATATGCATGCAATCCACCAGAAAACAGTGTCTAGTTGTGGAATGGGGATAAAGAAAATATATACAACTAAAAATGGAAGGCTATAAATAGAAGAGGCAATTGCCATATCATAAGGCGAAAATCGGCCGAAAAACTTCTTTGTCAAAGCATCGCCAGTGGCTACACAAAGTGCTGTCGCAATAGCAAGGATGAACCAAAGCAAGTTGCCTACCTCTCAAGTGGTGAGGAATACTGTTCGCCATAAACTGCAAGAGTGATCGTGTCTATTATTACTATGTTATTCATTGCATCCTCTTTACTGATATGCGGAATTCTTACTCCACGAGATATCAATTCCTCCAAGTTGTTTTTATTCAGCAGTTCTTCAAACTTAACTGCTTTTTGAAGGTTCTGAAAAAGCGACCTCTTCCTTTCGACAAGCGGCTGCTGTATGTTTATATCATCTTTAATCCCGTCAAAAAAATCCAGTATGAAATCCAGACACTTAAAAAAATAATTCTCTTCAACTTTTATCTTTTCAAAGAAGGAGCACAAAAACTTAATCTTGTTTTCAGAAAGTACTGTCATGGCGTTTCGCAGTCTGACCTTAACAGGGGTTCTACGCTTATCGGAGACAAATTTGTTTATTGCTTTAAGAAGCCTTTTGTTCAGTTTCCTTGAAAGATTAAGACGGGAAATGAATTGTATCGCAGACGATTTTGGGACAAAAAACTTTAATGAGTCTTTGCTTTCAGGAAAACGTATTGTTGTTACTAATTTTTTATTTAAAATATAATTTATTACTTTTTCTTCATCTTCTTTTTTAAAATCTTTGCTTTCAAGAAATTCTTCAAGTTCAATCTGGACAGACTCATCAGGAAAAAATAACAGCTCAACCAGGGAATCCCTTTCGCAATTGTGCTCGTCATTGATAATTTCTTCAAGTTCATTTATAGAAGGGTTTGAAAAGGTAGAATCAATATAGTGCATAACGTCGCTACTTAAAACAAAACCATCCCTGAAAATCTGCTCAATCTTCTCGGCAAGCAAAAAACATTTTTTATCATCGGACTTAAATTTTTGCATTTTGTATACTTTTTTAATTAGCTTTTTTGTAAGGCAATAAATAAAACAACGGAAAGTTTTTTGATGCAACAGAAGATCTAAGGCAGGGACTATATTGCGGCAGGAAAGCTTGTGGACTGAAGTCTGGAGATAAAAGAGACTTTTGTTCTAATTTTAGAGGCTGCTGCTGGTAAACCGCCAACCGTGAACTGTAAACCGTTGTCACTATCCGTCAACGAACAATGCACTTATTGACCCATCTTTGCGCCACGGACTTTAATTCCAGTAGCTCATCATACTTATAAATATTAGAATTATCCCTGAAGAATTCAGGATGCAGAACATTTGTTTTGCTAAATTGCTGCAATGCATAAAGCTTTGAGCCTTCAAGCCAATAACTTATATTATCAAAAATGCTTTTATTAACCAGTGACTTAATGCAGGTAGTCCGGAACTCATAATCTATATTTGATTCCTTTATGATGCGTACACTTAAAAAAATATCATCCGTGCTGGAATTGTCTTTTATTAATGGGGTGTAGTGTGAGGGATCTGTCTTTATATCCATTGCTATATAGTTTACAAGATCTTCGTTTATGAGCTTCTTTATTACTTCAGGCCTGCTTCCGTTTGTATCCAGTTTAACGGGATAATCCATAAGCCTGATCTTTTCACAAAACGATATAAGACCTTTCTGCAGTGTCGGCTCACCACCTGAAACAACAACTCCGTCCAGAAACCCCTTGCGGCTTCCAAGAAAATCAAATATCAGGTCTTCGCTCAAATAACCAGTGGATAGAGACCTCCCCTTTGCAAGTTCAGGATTGTGGCAATAAGGACAGTCAAAGTTGCACCCGGAAAGAAAGATAACACAGCTTATCTTTCCCGGATAATCAATTAAAGAATTCTTATGTAATCCACCTATGATCATAAAAACTTAAGCCACTCTTTTTGAGAAATCAGGGCTGAATGTTTTTCTCATATTAAACTCCGCCCTCTTTCCATTATTCCATTGTTTTACCGGTCTTAAATAACCCACAACCCTGGAGTAGATTTCGGTCTCCTGATTACAGATTGAGCATCTCTCCTGTTTGCCGATCAGATAACCGTGAGACGGGCATATGCTGAAAGTTGGTGTAAGTGTAAAATAAGGCAGGCGGAAATTGGTTGCCACTTTCCGGATGAGACCCTTTACTGCTTCTATGTCATTCACCAGTTCACCGAGAAAAACATGAAGTACCGTCCCTCCTGTATATTTTGCCTGAAGCTGGTCCTGAAGCATCAATGTTTCGTAAATATCATCTGAATAGTTTACCGGAAGCTGGGTTGAATTTGTATAGTATGGATCAGCCCCCTTTTTATAATCTTCCTCGTTTGCACAAATAATTTCAGGGAACTGTTTTTTATCAAACATGGAAAGGCGATAGGATGTTCCTTCTGCCGGCGTTGCTTCAAGATTGAAAATATCACCTGTTTTCGCCTGTATCTCTGAAATCAGATCGCGCATGAAATCCATTACTTTAAGAGAAAATTTTTGTCCTGCATCGCTTGCGATATCTTCCCCAATAAAATTTAAACAGGCCTCATTCATGCCTATGATTCCAATTGTGGAGAAATGATTCTTCCAGTACAGGCCTGAGCCCTGTTTGATTTCTCTTAAATAAAACTTTGAATAAGGATACAAATCTCTGTCAGTAAATCTTTCAAGTATCTTTCTTTTTATCGACAGACTATCAACAGCTAACTGTACCTTTTCTTTTAAATCATCAAAAAATTCGTGTTCTTTTTTTGCAATGTATCCTATTCTCGGAAGATTAATTGTCACAACCCCGATTGAACCGGTAAGTGGATTTGCCCCGAAAAGTCCTCCTCCTCTTTTTAACAACTCCCTGTTGTCAAGACGCAGGCGGCAGCACATAGACCTTGCATCGTCCGGCGACATGTCTGAATTAATAAAATTTGAAAAATATGGGATACCGTATTTGCCTGTCATCTTCCATATCATCTCAAGATTAGGATTATCCCAGTCAAAATCCTTAGTGATGTTATATGTTGGTATGGGAAATGTGAAAACCCTGCCCTTTGCATCGCCTTCCATCATTACTTCGGCAAATGCCTTGTTGATCATATCAATTTCCGGCTGAAAGTCGGAATATGTCTCGCCGCGCTCTTTTCCTCCCAGAATTACCGGTTGGTCCTTCAAAATTGAAGGCACGTAAAGATCCATGGTAATGTTTGTGAAAGGAGTCTGGAAACCAACACGTGTAGGAATGTTAATGTTAAAAACAAATTCCTGAAGGGCCTGCTTAACTTCAATATAGCCTAAATTATCATAACGCACAAATGGAGCGAGAAGAGTGTCAAAATTGGAAATAGCCTGTGCTCCCGCAGCCTCACCCTGGAGTGTGTAGAAAAAGTTTACAATCTGGCCAAGAGCTGATCTCAGATGTTTCGGGGGTGCGCTCTCTACTTTGCCCTCAACTCCCTTAAAGCCCTGTATTAGCAGATCACGCAAATCCCATCCAACGCAATATATCGACAGAAGGCTAAGATCGTGGATGTGAAGATCACCATTTTTATGAGCAGATCTGATCTCAGGTGGATAAATCCTGTTCAACCAGTACTCTGATGTTACATCCGAGGAAATGTAATTGTTGAGCCCTTGAAGCGAATAGCACATATTGCTGTTTTCCTTGATCTTCCAGTCTAGTTGCTGGATGTAGTGCTCAACAAGATCAACATTAGCCTTGGTTACGAGGTTTCTTATCTGCGAATGCTGTTCCCTGTATATGATATATGCCTTGGCTGTCTTATAGAACGGAGAATCAAGCAATACCCTCTCAACAATATCCTGAATCTCTTCCACCTCCGGAAGAGGACCAAGACGAAGCTCATGAGCTAATGTCAGGACTCTTAATGTAAGCTTTCTTGCTTCTTTTTCTCCAAATTCTCCGGTTGCTTCACCTGCCTTAATAATGGCGGCCGTAATTTTTGTAGAATCAAACTCAACTACTCTTCCATCCCGTTTTTTGATTTCTTCAAACACTTATACCACCTATTAGAATTCTGTTGGAATTGATTTAAAAAATAGTAACTCTTTAGCGCTTTTAAATATTATTTTTTTGGACAGGATTTACAAGATATTCAGGATTTAAATTATCGAAACTTTTCCTGTTAATCCAAATCTAAATCCTTATACCTTGATACACACCTTATTCATGTTGTGATTATATTTTATGATTTACTGGATAGCTACAATGAGAGTTGGCTTTGTTTGTGCACTTTAAATAAAATCTTGTTTATCCTGTTATCCTGTCAGACTCTTTTTCAAAAGGCTAAATTATTACAAAAATTAAAAAAGAAACAGTGAGAGGCTTGCCAATTAAAACTGAATTAAATATTGACGTTAGGCTTGTTAATACCACACATATAGTATGTGTCAACAAAAAAAATTACAACATATAGTATTAAGGATTAAATAATACATATATTGGTTTTTCCGCCGCCACTCTTCCCAGCATGGAAAACTCAAATCGCCTGGTTTCCACACAGTTTCGACCTGTGCGGTTAGCTTTTAGCATTAGCGGTTAGCTTTTGGATAAAACTGTTCAACATCCTCTTTACCTCATTGACCTGTTGATTAAGTTATCTATATGTTTCATCCTGAATATAATTGAGATCGCAAGCGAGAAGCATCTGATATTCCACCTCGCTTGCAGATCCGGCAGCGATGCTCATAAACCTGGCAAGTTCTCGCTCACTATCTCTTCCGCAACCTTCAGAGAAAAGTTCGTCGGAACGGATGCCGCAGCCCTGCGTAGCTGAACCGTAAGTCCAAATCGTTCATCAGAAGGAAAATTCTTTGTGATTCTATAGACCTGTAGTGTAAGACGATGGGCTTTCTCCCATACTTTAAGTTCTCTAAAATCTCTCATTTCCACCCCTTTTCAATGCTAACGGCTAAACGCTAATGGCTAACCGCACAGGTTGCAAAAATTGGGGGAAGATTATGTCGATTTAACCATCTGTGAAAATTGGTGCTCAAAGTGAGAGAAACGCCGGAAAAAACCCATAAATGGAAATAGTAGTTTTATATTCAAAATTTCCTACACCTGATAACTTTTTGTTATTACTGCAATAATATTTATTAATTTTTTCTTGACCGCTCTATTATAGGATGTCCCAAAACACCCAATTAAGGCTTTGATTAACGCCCACTATACGTTATAGGTTTTTCATTTCCTGACAAATATCGTTCATCCATATTTGCAACTCGCCGCTGTCTATGGTAAAAGTAATATTTGGTTACTTGTGATTTGTCAGGGCTAAGGTTGCCGGACGGTATTTCATTTCATGTTGATACCCTTTTTCTATACACTGAATTTATTGCTATTACTCTCAGGGCTTTTAGGCATTCGCCTGAATAGTGGTGAGCGGCGCTTTTCCCTCGCGCTGGTTCAGACTCTGCTGGGCTTGCCCCTGCTTGCCGGAGAATATCTCTATCTGGTATATCACCTGGAGGCGCAGGCAGTTCAGGTAGTACTTTTTTCCGAAATCGTCTTTGCCCTTATATGGCTCTCCATGGCCCTGCGGTTGCGCAGTGCAACGGTCGCAACCATGCGTGGGCCCCGTCTCAATTTCTTGATTGAAATTATTGTTGGGGCGGTGGTGACAGCAGCGGCCGGTTACTTCCTGGCCTACCGCTCTGCGACCGAAATATCCAATGCAATCCTGGCTTTCCACCATTACAGTCCCATCTATTTCTCGGCTGTCTTTATCCTGATGACGGTTCTCTATGCCGCCTGGCACCTGGAGCAGTTTTGGCGCGCCCTCAATGCCACACGGCGCTGGAAGTACAAGTTCCTGGTGGTCGGCGCTTGCCTGGTCTGCGGAGCCTTGGCCTGGGGCGCCTCCTATCGGCTCACGTACCTGGCCATTGTCCCCAGGCATATTCTGCTCCTGGCTGCGCTTTTGCTTTTTGGCTGGACTTTGATGTCCTATACAGTGGTCCATCACCGGCTGCTGAACCGCAAGATTTTTGTTTCCCGGAAGGTGGTCTATTCCTTTGTTGTTCCGTCCCTTCTTGCCGCCTATCTTTTAGGTTTCGGGCTTGTCTCCCTGATCATGCGCACCTTCGGGCTGCCGCTGTCCTTTGTTCTGAAGTGGCTGTTTATGGCTCTAGGGTTTGTTGGTGTAGGACTCTTTGCCTTATCCGGAAAAATGCGCCGCCGGGTCCACTTTTTTATCAGCACTCACTTCTTTATCAACAAATATGAATACCGGGATGAGTGGCTGGCGCTGTCGCAGCACCTCCAGGGGGCACTGACCGAGGCCGATGTGGTTAAGGCCCTGCGTCAGGTGCTGGCTGAGAGTCTCTATACCACTGAGATTTTTATCTGGCTTGGGGATTCATCCCATGGGTACAGGCTGGTTTCCTCCCCTGAAAATCCCGATACCGGAAGTAATGAAAATGGTATTGCTTCAAATGATCCTCTGGTGCGATTTATCGAGACCCATTCCCATTTTCACGTTAAAGAGAAAAAACCGGACCAGGCATGGCAAAAGCTATCGAAAAACAAAGAGGCCTTCCTGACCTCCCTGAATCTGATACTCCTTTCTCCCATCTCTGTTGGCAATCAGCTTGCCGGGCTGATTGGTCTCGGGCCGGAGTTTACCGGCGGACAATACGGCTATGATGATTTTGACCTGCTCACCTTCCTTGGCAGTCAGACCGCCTCGGCCCTGCTGGCCGTGCACATGGCCGAGAAACTGGCTCATACCCGGGAGCGGCGGGCTTGGAACCGTTTGTCGGCCTTTGTCCTCCACGACATCAAGAATGCGGCCACCATGCTCTCCCTGTTGCGGGAAAACGCCCCGGACCATATCCATGAGCCTGAGTTCCAGCAGGACATGCTGGAATTGGTGGACGACACTTTAAGAAGAATGGACCGGGTGGAGCAGCGCTTGCGGACATTGAAAGATGAGATCACGCCGGTACGGCAGAACCTTGAACTTGGCCTGTTTCTGCAGGTTTGCTGGCACCGGCTGAAGACAAAGCTGGCGTCAATAGAGATCAATATTGAATGTAAAAGCGAAATGCAGGTAAACACCGATCCGGAGCTTCTTTTCTCCATCCTGGAAAATCTGCTGCTCAATGCTTTTGAGGCAGGCGGAGAGGGGACTATTGTGCGGATAAGGACCGGCAGGGATGATGACGGCAGACAGGCAGTTGTGGAGATTATCGACAACGGTCCGGGAATCGCTGAAGAGCTGTTGCCCGATGTCCTGTTTGAACCGTTCAAGACCAGTAAGGCCGGGGGCAGCGGCATCGGTCTGTTGCAGGTGAAAAGAATGGCGGCCAGCCTGGGGGGCAGTGTTTCGGCCGAAAACAGCCCGCAAGGTGGCGCCCGGTTTGTGATCAGACTGCCACTGACCGCAGGTGTCGGATAATCTGACAGTTTGATTTAGCCACGGACCCACACAGACGGACACAGACAAAATGGGATAAAAAAATCCCCCAAGGTAAGAACCTCGGGGGATTTTGTGAAGTGATGTCTGAAATTATGATGCTATCAAAACCTGTTTAGCTCTTTTTGCTGAAGCGATTGCGGTTGTAACCCACCAGGCTAAGAAGGCCACTGCCCATGAGTAGAATGGTGGAAGGCACGGGGACAGCTCTCACATAAGTCAGCGTAGCATCAATGGTAGTTGATCCGGGTGTGCAAAACCCATCATCTTCCAGATCAATCGTGAACAATCCTATGCCTCCAAAACTGAATTCAACGGGATTATTCCACTCAACTTCACCCCAACTAAAAAAGAGCCAAGTATCTCCTACAGTTTTTCCGGTTCCTGTCGTATAAACTTCTGGACTCGAAAAATCAAATGCAACACTTATATTCTTCTCCATCTTGTCATCAGCATTCGACCACGTTTCATCAGTCCCCAACTCAAAAAGACCAAAAGTGATAGACTCACCCACCTCAAGATCAACACTGGCCGGGGTTGTCAATATGGGATTCCAATAAAGCACCAACCCGGGATCACTTTCATTCAATGTAACATTATACGAATCCAGGGTAAACACCATAGCACTTGCAGTTCCCACCATCCCAAAAACCAGTGTCACCGCACATAAAAACATTAAAAACTTTTTCATTTCTCCTCCTCTCTTAAAAGACTAAAAATAGATTTTATTGAATCCATTTGTTTTTCATTTATTTAGTAAGCAACTATAATGCCATTCATTCAACTGTTTGATATTTCACATATTTTCAATCTTCGGCCAGCCTGCGGCCCGGCCATTGTAAAAAATTCCGACAGCTTTAGGAAGTCACAATCCGTGCCTTTTTTGCGATACAATCACTTAAGAACCTGTAATTGCTATGAATAACAAAAGCTGTCCGGAAGAGATGGAAAATTGGGCGGAAAAAGCCTTCCAAGATGGTGTCGAAATAATTTACAGTTTGGTGAGGGATGTGGTTACGTTCCGTGAACGCTTACCATTTATCTATGCTTATCACGTGGTAGTAGTTACATCCCGTGTTTTTTCAAAAGATCGTGCAAGGTGGGGCGGCTGATCTCGAGGAGCTTGGCTGCCTGGCTGATGTTGTTGCCGCTCATGGCCAGAGCCCGGCGGACAGCATTTTTCTCGGCCGTCTTACGGGCATCTTTCAAGGTGCATAGTTTCTGTTCTTCCTGTTCCATAGGCATGTCTTCGAGTCCCAGGTCAACGGGAGTGATAACTCTATTGATAGTAGTGCCAAGAGCCCGGCGGATGCGGTTCTGGAGTTCACGGACATTGCCCGGCCAGTCATGGGCAGTCAGTGCGGCAATAGCTGCTTGCGAAAAAGATGTCTGCCCGCGTTGCAGTTTTCGGGTCTCCTCCAGCAGGAAGTTATGCGCCAGCAGCAAAGTGTCTTCCGGTCGTTCATTCAGATCGGGGATCCTCAAGGGCACGACATTCAGACGATAGAAGAGGTCTTCGCGAAAAGTTCCCTGTTTGACGGCATTCTCCAGATTAATATTCGTGGCCGCTATGATCCTCACATTCATAGCAATTGTTTTTGTTCCTCCAAGCCGTTCAATGGTGGATTCCTGGAGAAAGCGCAGGATTTTCACCTGCAGGAGCAGGGACAGTTCACCAATCTCATCCAAAAAGATCGTTCCCTGGTCAGCCCGCTCAAACTTGCCGATTTTACGACCCGCGGCCCCGGTGAAAGCCCCCTTCTCGTGTCCGAACAGCTCACTTTCCAGCAGATTTTCCGGAATCGCACCGCAGTTGATGATAATCAGGGTTTTTTCAGCCCTTTGACTCAGGCTGTGCACCGCGCGGGCGGCCATCTCCTTGCCGGTTCCCGTCTCTCCGATGATCAACACCGGATAGTCGGTCTTACTGACGTGTTTGAGACGCTCAAATACCTCCTCCATGACCGGGGAGATACCGAGCATGCCGCACAGTAATCCGCTTTGGCTGGTTTGCCGCTGGAGCCGGCGATTGGTCTCTTCCAGTTCATGGATTTTAAAAGTACGGGAAAGAATGATCTTTAATATCTTTAAATCAATCGGTTTTGCGCAAAAATCGGCGGCCCCGAGCGCAATGGCCTTAACCGCGTTTTCTTCCTCAGCATTGCCGGTGATGACAATCACCCGGGTATGGGGAGCAAGGGAAGATATCTCTTCGAGGAGTTCAAAACCCTCCTGAGGGGTGTCCGGATAGGGCGGCAGGCCAAGGTCCAGGGTAGCTACCGGAAAAACGCCGGAAGCAAGCAACGGCCTTGCCTGACCAGCGTCAGAGACAATAGTGATTTCATATTCCTTGCCCAGGCCCCACTGGAGCTGTTTGGCTACAGAATTTTCATCTTCAATAACAAGAAGATTTTTTTTCATAATTTTACGCCGCCAGGTTATCAGATTAACGAAAATTTGTTTGATCTATATAACCGGAAACTTGATTTATATTGTGCCACCATGTCATATTGGCCACTGTGTGTCAAGATGGACATGGTTCAATCAGTCCTGACGTATGAGTTTTAAAAGCATTGAAATGCGGGACGTCCATAAATAAGTAAATAACTTGACATTTAATTATATTATTGATAGTAGAGTTACATGCCTAAAGTGGCTTTCGTTATGTTATGCTAACTTACCCGGAAACTTGGCCTTGTATGCTGTTTCTGTTCGTCGGCTCATAGCTTTGCACTCCGGCTTCCTTCAGACAGAACCTCACGATTCCGCCCTTGCCTTCGGCTAATACTTTTGCTAATATATCAAATATTAACAGGGTTCACGTACAGGGGACTTCCCGCCCGAAGCGGACAGGTCACCCCATAAGTTCACGCCCTTGCCGGGCGTACACAATGGGTTCACCGGCGGTTATGCAAATAAGGAAATTATAAAATGATAAACGTAATTGCATCAATACACATTAAAGAAGGCCGATTGTCAGAGTTTATTGAGATTTTCAAATCCAATATTCCAAATGTTCTTGAAGAGAAGGGATGTATAGAGTATGTGCCAACCATTGACGTCCCAACAGGCTTACCCCCTCAGGAGTCGAATAATAATGTTGTCACAATAATTGAGAAGTGGGGTAGCTTAGAGGATTTACAGGCACATCTATCAGCACCACATATGCTTGCATATAAAGAAAAAGTTAAGGATCTTGTTGATAAAGTGTCACTTAGAGTACTGGGAGAAGCATAACCTGTCAGTTCAGGTGACAGCCAGGGCCGAGCCGCTTTGGAAAGATATTTGGAAATTTATAGTATTTATTGAAGTCAGTGGAAGTCCTGGCTGCCCCTGACTTCTGCGTTAGATGGAAGGAATATTAAAGATGGATTGGGAAAAAAACTCTTTTGAGATTTTAAACGCTCTTACCAAGCCAATTCTGGTAATTGATCGCAACTATCATATTGTTGCAGCAAACAATGTTGCTTGCAGGTCATTCTGTTTATCTCATGAGAACATTGTTGGCCGAGAGTGCTTCAAGGTAACTCATAAACGTGATAGACCATGCTGGCAGGAAGAAAGCAATTGTCCTGTTAAATTGGCCTTTGAACTCAAGGAGAAAACAAGGGTTATTCATAAACATATTTATTCGGGTAAGACGATATTTGAGGAAATCATGGCTGCTCCGATTTTCGATGATCAAGGGAAGGTCAACTTCATTGTCGAGGAGCTTAATGACATAACAGAGCTGATACAATCAAAAGAAATAACCGAACATTTGAAGAATGAGATAAAGACTCTGCGAGGTATTATTCCGATTTGTTCTTCATGTAAGAACATTCGTGATGACAAAGGGTATTGGCAACAGATTGAAGCTTATGTCCGTGATCGATCAGAAGCAGAATTTTCTCACTCTATCTGTCCCGAATGCTTTGAGAAGCTCTATCCAGAATTTGTTAATAAAAAGTAAAGGGCAAAAGATAGTGTCCTGCATCTATAGACTTTCAGATAATTAATTTCACAAGGCCAGAAGGAGGAAGGCATATTAGTTATACGTCGACGACTGATAACGCAGTGAAATTATTTATCTGAAAGTCTATATCAGGGCTTCGTTATGTTGTGCTAACTTACCCGGAAACTTGGCCTTGTATGCTGTTTCTGTTCGCCTGTACAGGCGACTTCCCGCCCGAAGCGGACAGGTCACCCCATAAGTTCACGCCCATGCCGGTGACTTTCATCGTTTGGGCATAAATATAAAAATCATATGTATTTTGAAGTGGCGGTTTCATAATCTATTCACATAAAGGGAAGAACTGAAAATGGATGAAAATAGAGGGGTAACGGTTACTGACATTCAAATGCCTTTCGGTTCAATGGTTATCTTTATGATAAAGTGGGCTATTGCGTCAATACCGGCAGCGATAATTTTATTTCTAATTGCTTCTGTTTTTGCTGTAGTTTTTGGTGGTATTTTTTATGGGCAAAAAGGCGGTTTTAAGGTTCTGATGTATTAGATATGGCAAGAGCGAACCGATATTTCATATCAACACCATGCTGTGGACCAAAAATGACAAATGAAGATATGACTCCGCGCCACTCAAAAAAGTATTCTATCCCGTCGAAGCGCACGAAAGACGATTCCGAACACGTTTTCAAGAAAGCTTCTTTGGCCCACAAGGAAGGCAGGCTTGCTGAAGCGGAAAAAGGCTATCTGGAAGTATTGAGAAAAAAGCCTGATTGGGGACAGGTGCTGAATGCGCTTGGAACGGTATTCTTGGACCAGTCCCGGCCGGATAAGGCCAAGAAAGTTTTTGAAAAAGCAGCCGACCTTAGACCTCCCTATTTTCCGGCATGCTATAACTTGGCCAGGCTGAAGCAGCGAGAGAACGATCACAAGGGTGCCATAAGTATTTACAGGGCCATGTTGGAAAAGCAGCCTGGTATTGGTGAAGCATGGAATAATTTGGGTGTCGCATATAGGGAAATTGGGGACCAGGATGAAGCCATATCCTGTTTTCGAAGGGCAGTGGCGTTCGCTCCTGACATGGCAGAGGCATGGAACAACCTTGGCGTGGCACAGGACGAGTTTAATATGATTGGAAACGCTTCAAAGTCATACAGAAAGGCCATTGAGATACGGTCAGATTATGCATCCGCCCACTTCAACCTCGGGATTTCACTTCAAAAGCTCAGGCGATTCAAGGAAGCCGAGGAACATTACAACAAGGTGCTTGAAACCAAGCCGGATGATGAAGCGGCAAGATTCATGCTCCAAAGCCTGGGGACATCGGCAACACCTGATGCCGCCCCGGTGGAACACGTGCGTAGGATCTTTGATCGGTGTGCCGGGACTTTTGAAAGGATCCTGGTTAAAGACCTAGAATACAAGACCCCTGAACTCCTGTTTGACCTTGTGCGCCCATATCTGACTGAAGAAATGAATGTTCTGGACCTTGGCTGTGGTACCGGTCTGGGCGCTCAACTCTATCGGCCGTTTGCGAAAAGACTGATAGGCGTCGATGTATCGTCAAAGATGCTCGAAAAGGCCGCAGAGAAGAAAATCTACAACCGGATCGAGGTTTTTGACATACTTCAAGACTGGGGCTTTCTCCAAAAATTTGATCTGATATATAGCTCTGACGTCTTTGTATATTTCGGGAATCTGGATACGATCATCAGGTCCGCATCTTCATATCTTGTTTACGGAGGGATCATTGCATTTTCAGTGGAAAGACTGGAAGACAACAGCATGGGGTACCGGCTCTTTCCCAGCGGTCGCTATGCACACTCACGGACATATATTCAAGATTGCCTAAGGCGTCATGGGTTAGAATTAATAGAGGAAACCAAAGCAGATATTAGGAAGCAGTCAGGAAATCAGGTCAAGGGATTATTAATTGTAGCAAAAAAGGAGGTGGGGGGGTCGCATCCTACCCTCTGCCAAACTTGACAAACTTATTTTAGTGGCGTACATGTCCAATATATTTTATACGTCATTATATTTGGAGATGCTATATGAATTCAAAATTAACATTACGGCTTGATGAAGATTTAATTCAAAGTGCAAAGTCATATTCAGCCAAAACCGGTAAATCTGTTTCTAAAATTGTTGCTGATTATTTTGCGCTCATTGACAAGAAGTTATCAGGCAGGCAAAGAGAAATTTCTCCTCTAACTCGTTCTCTGAGAGGGTCACTCAAAAAAGGAAAGGTGTCAGAAGAAGATTATAAAAAATACCTTGAAGAAAAATATTTATGAATATTTTATTTGATACCAATGTTGTCCTTGATGTCTTGCTTGACCGCAAACCGTTTTCTGCACCCGCTTCTGTTATATTTTCATGGGTTGAGGCAGGAGAGTTCCTTGGCTTTTTAGGGGCAACGACAGTCACAACAATTTTCTGCCTTGCAACCAAGGTTGTTGGTAAAAAACAAGCAGAAAAGGAGATATCGAAGCTTTTATCTATTTTTGCTATCGCGCCTGTCAACAGAGCTGTATTGGAGGCAGCAATAAATTCAAAATTTACAGATTTTGAGGATGCGGTTTTATATGAATCTGCTCGCCATGCAAGCGCCCAAGCTATAGTAACAAGAGATGCCGTTGGCTTTAAGTACGCAAAAATTCCTGTTTATTCACCAGAAGAACTTATTAAAATGACCCAAGCCATTAAAATAATAGAAAAAAATGGATAACAAAAAAGATTCAGATATAGCGGATATAGAAGGAAATAGAATTAAATACCGAATCAGCCAGTGCACAGGACGCAGACAAGCTGCCAGCCCTGACGCATGGGCTTTGGTGTCAAAGCTTGAATTGTGAATTAGAGCTTGACAATTAAGCCACTATCTTTTAGAAAAATCAGTATGGGTAGAGCAAGCAGAAGTTAGGTGAGAGAGGCTTGTATGAGAAAGTAGGGGATGTGAGAAAGTAGGGGATGTCCATTGAATTATTGGTTTACAGTAGTTTTTTGTGGGAGGGAATGATGCAAAATCTTTTAACTGGGAAGATACGATTAATATGAAAGAGTCTCAGAACATCGAATGGAAAGAATTAAAAATAAGTATATCAAATGGATATGCGGTTTTGCAAATGCAAACGGAGGAACACTATATATTGGTAAAGATGATAAAGGAAAAGTGACCGGTATTTCTGATGCCGGAACCTGTATTCAAGTGCGATTTTTCTGGTTTTTTTGTAGAACTCTGCCTGAAAACGACCGTATCCGATACACAATCTCACCTGATGCCAGAAAAGAAGTCTTAAAGCGCCTGCTAAAACTCAACCACGAAATCCACGAACAGGAAGCCAAAGCCGGCCTGCACGCAAAAGGAATAACCAAAAAAGAAACAAAAAGCCTTTCGTGCTGTATTAAAGATGAGAGTAGGTCTCTCGGTTTCGGCGACCAGAAGCTGAAATCAAACCGCCCTATGCGGCATTCATTAAGAGTGTTTGTCGTGAGCGATAAGGGAAAAGGCAGTCAGAGTACCTTGATTGAACATATTGAAGTTAAAGATTTCACGGTATTTGATGGGTTAAAGACCGAAAACGCCAAAAAAGCGGAAGAAGGAATTGGACGCGATTAGCGGTTTTGGCGACTGGCGCAGGCCATTTCCGCGCCTTATCTGTCGGGTGTTGATGAGAAGCGGTGGGCGGACGGAATCCTGGTGAGGAATAAGGGATTGGGATTTTAGATTTGCAATTATCGATTTGCGATTATAACATACAAACTTACATTTTTGCATTTATGAAAAGGGAGCAGAATGAACAAAAAAAAATACAAAATCACTGAAGTGTATCCGAATTCGCCTTTGGTGGAAGTAGTTTGTGAGGTCAGATTCCCTGGTGAGTTGGCCATTGAGTGCAGAAGATATGAGTTTTACGAAAAAATAAGGGATAGGTATCCAACAATTCTGGTTCCAAAAGCTGGTGATAGTTTATCTCCCTACCGTTTTGAAAATAAAGACCGGACTGCTGAAATCATGCTGGCTATAAACCGGTTCTCATTACATGATAAAAAATACTCAGGCCACAAGCGATTTATTAAGGAATTTATTGATCTGTTCAAAACACTTTATAAAATGTATTCCCTGAAGAAATTAGTTCGTGTTGGCTGGAGATATATAAACGTCATTCCCTTCACTCGTGAGGATGGAATTGTACCACTTCAACGCTTTATATCTGTTAATGTTGATCTTCCTGAAGGAGTTTCTGATCAATTTGAGAACCTGAGCATGGTACTCATATCTAAAGTTCCAGACGGCTCCATTACTACTCGCATTGAATCTATAATCCGATCAGACGACCAACAAGAGGCGTTGCTCCTGGATTTTGACTTTGCCTTGACTGAAAAAATAGCGTTTTCCAAGATTAATTCATGTGTCAGCATGGCTCACGAGCAGACAAGGGCAATATTTGAGAATTTGATAACTGATGATTATAGGCAATATTTGAGAGGTGAGACGATATGAACGCGGCTCAAATTAATGAAAGCTATGAATTGAGAAATGAACGTTTCAGTTTTATACCTGAAAATTTTAATAGAGGTATGACTGATACATCAACTGGTTTAGAAGATGATATAAAACCATGGCACTGGGGTTCTATAATAGTTAAAATTCCGCTTTGGCGATTCACATCTCCTAAAGCTGAAGTCATCTCTGCAAAGCCGGTTTTGGTTAAAATAAGCAAGGGAGAGAAACTCTTCTTTGCAGAAAATGATAATCTCGGCATTTTTGCGACCGGTGAATCCAGAAATGAGGCCATAAGCGCGTTTAATGAACATCTGATCCATTTTTGTGAGCATTACAAGCATCTCGATTGGAATAAGGCAACTGGAGAAGCCCAAAGACTCAAAAAGATTTATGAAGACCTTTTTAAGGAAGTCCGCAATGAAAGTTGATCGGTCTGAAATTTCAAAAAACTTGCCTAAAAAGGGTTTCCGAAAGGAACCATCTGGCCATCACATCTATTTTTATCACGAATATAATGGGCTGGAAACAGGAGTTTGCACTTATATCTCTCATTCAGCAAAACAAAAAGATGTATCGGGTGATCTTCTTTTAAGTATGAGAAAGCAGCTTAGACTGGAAAGTATAAAAGAGGCTGTTGATCTTATCAAGTGTCCGATTGACAAGGAAGAATTCAATAGAATTTTGATTGAAAGGAAAGTTTTTCGTTCGGAACCGTCATCGAAGAAACGGGGGAAATAATTTTAGAACAAAAGGGGGGAAACTAAGGAACGCCTTTTAGTTTTGCAGTTTAAGGGTCAGTAAGTTTATAGTCATTATCTTGTGCTATTTTTTCTCCTCGCTTTACAGACAAACTTACCCCTGATAATGAAAGTAATGAAAGTTTCAAACGGGGTTCGGTGTCAAAGCTTGAATTGTGAATTAATGTTTGACAATTAAGCTACTGTCATTTAGCAAAATCAGTATGGGTAGAGCAAGCAGAAGTTAGGTGAGAGAGGCTTGGCCGCTTGTTCTCCACCGAAAAAAGTGGGGAGATTTCTCTCTATTATAGAAACGGCTGAGCTTCTGAACATCTTTCTCATCATTTTAATGGCTCTGTTTTTGAACGCCCAGGGCCGTGCTGAGTTCCCTGTACAAATTCTTTGCCCTCCTTGATGAATAGGAGAATAGGAGAGCCTTTCAAACCTTTGATGTTGGCTGTGCGGGTGAAACCGGTCGCCCAAAAACTTAACCCCGTCATTCTTCTCGTTCCTAATGGTTCACGATGTATCCTGATAGCACTTTTGCCCTTTATAAATCCAACTGTATTTGAAACACTGAATTTCGGGGGTATGCTCAAGAGCAAGTGTATGTGGTCGGGCATCGCATGGCCTTCATGCAACTCAATTCCCTTTTGACGGCACAAATCTCTTATTATCCCACCAATTTTTTTCCTTACTTCGCCATAAATCGTTCTATGACGGTATTTTGAAATAAAAACCAAATGATATTTACAGTCCCATCTTACATGTGATAATGTTTCTCAGTCCTTCATAGGTTCTTCCTCCTGTATCCTTTCGGACGGACTTTCCCTGAGGGAGAACCTATTACCACATTCTATCTCGCCGGAACAGTAGAACCTCGTGGGGTCGCTCGGGCGGAGCCCGAGGTTTAATTAAAAACAATTATATTTTTTTATTGGATCCCAGTACGATCTTCCGGACCTACGGGACAGGTAAGATAAATTAAGAACGCCCCTGTTAAATTCGCTGTGCTCCTTTTCTGAGTGGCTTTCGGTGTCACCCATTGATTAGCGCATTAGTTTAACATCTGTTTACGTAGATGCTATTGAAAAAACATGTTAAGACCATGGAGAATTGAGTTTAAAGGTGCCCTGTATCCGTTCTTTCACGGGGGAACGAGCAAAGGGATATATTTTGGGATGATGAGGACCTGAAAAACTGCTGCAAGACCTATCCGATGTTTTAGCAGGAAGTGGAACGCAAATTATTTCTCAAAAAAACTTACGGTGAGGTTTTAAACCTTAAAGTCAAAGCGATTATTGCCCGTGAACGGTTACTTTTATAGTTTATATGGAGGTTCTTTGGCGAAGCTGCTTGTAATTGATAATTACGATTCTTTTACTTACAATCTTGTTCAAATGTTTATGAATTATGATCTTTCTATTGAAGTGTACAGAAGTGACAAAATTTCTCTTGAGGGGGTAAAAGCAATATGCCCAGATTATATACTTATCAGCCCCGGGCCCAAAAGTCCATCCCATTCAGGGATATCTATCCCGCTGATTAAATTTTTAAACGGCGGAGTACCTGTTTTGGGTGTTTGTCTGGGCATGCAGTGTATTAATGAAGCATTCGGAGGTAGTACTGTTAGATCTTTTTTGCCGGTACATGGAAAAGTTAGCATGATTTACCATAATAATGATAAAATTTTCAATGGTCTTCCTTCTCCCTTTGCTGCAGCCAGATATCATTCATTGATGGTAAAACTTAATTCAAAAGAACTGGTTATAACCTCTCAAACCAGTGATGGTGTTGTTATGGGGCTTTCTCACCATAAACTTCCGATTCACGGGGTACAGTTTCATCCGGAAAGCTTTCTTACAGAGAATGGATTTTTAATAGTTGAAAACTTTCTCAGACTTGGGCCGCTTTCAAATAAAATGGGTTAAACAAGGATTATTAATTTGCTTATGGAAACTGCTGAATCCTCAATTGATGAAATAAAAAAAATTGCCGGTGAGATTGATGGTATTTATACTGAACGTATCGAATTAGAAGGATCTTTCCTTGACTTTGCTGCTCGTTTTGCCTCAATACCCGGCACGGTTATTCTTATGAGCGGAGGAGATAATGACTGTTCAAGATACCATATTCTTGGTGCAAAACCCTGGCTGACTTTTACCGGACGCATCAATGACATGAAAATCAAAGCCAAAGATCATAGCTTTAATTTTAGAGCAGATCCCTTTGATACGCTCAGGAATATCTTAAATGCTTACAGGCCGTTTGTTCGGCATTTGGACGGTCATAATATGCAACCGCCTTTTGCTGCAGGCATTCTGGGATACCTGTCTTACGATCTTAAAGATTCTCTTGAAAAGCTTCCCCGTACTTCTATAGATGATCTTTATCTTCCGCATATATGCTTTTTTGCTCCTTCAATAATAGTTATACATGATCGAAACGAAGACAGAACATCTCTTTTTATTCCTGAACGCATTGTTTCCGGAGAAAGTGTTTTACACAAAGACCTTGAAGTTTTTAAAAATATACTGGGATCAAAACAACCGTTAATGGAGAGTTTCAGCGGAGATATAGATGGATTTCGATCAAATTTTACAAGATCCAAATACATAAACGCTGTTAAGCAGATAAAAGAATACATTGCATCTGGCCATGTATATCAGGTGAACCTTTCCCAGCGATTTGAAATGAATTTTGAAGGCAGCGCTTTTGGTCTGTTTAAAACACTTTATAATCTTAATCCCGCTCCCTTTTTTTCTTATATAAATGCCGGAGATAATTTTATTGTTTCCACATCGCCCGAACGTTTTCTTCTTCAGTCAGGAGACCGGCTTGAAACCAGGCCAATAAAGGGCACAATGCCAAGGGGAGATACTTTAAAAGAGGATAAAAAACTCGGTCTTGAGCTTAAAAACAGCAAAAAGGATGATGCCGAGCTTTCGATGATAGTCGATTTACTGCGTAATGATCTGGGAAAGATATGTAAGGCAGGATCTGTTCGCGTGTCTGAGCACAAAAGACTTGAGGCATACAAGAATGTTTTTCATCTTGTCTCAATTGTTGAAGGAGTTTTGGACAAAGATCAAGATGCAGTGGATATTATCAAAGCTGCATTTCCCGGTGGTTCGATAACAGGCTGCCCTAAAATTCGAGCTATGGAAATAATAGATGAACTGGAGCCTCACAGACGTCATATATATACAGGTTCCACAGGATATATAAGTTTCCACGACACAATGGACCTTTCTATTGCTATCCGCACAGCCACAATAGTTAATAAAAAAATCATATTTTCGGTCGGAGGAGGCATTGTCTTTGATTCAGATCCCTTTGATGAGTATGATGAAACAATGCATAAGGGCAGAACACTTATGGAGGTCTTCAAAGGAAAAGAAAAAGTATTAAGCAGCAAAAACCATGTCTGGATTAACGGAAGCATTGAACCCATAAATCTTGCGAAGATAAATGTTACAGATCAGGGGTTTTTATTCGGATATGGTTTTTTTGAAACAATCAGGGTGGATAAAGGAAAACCTCAATACCTTAAAGAGCATATTTCAAGATTTAATCAAACATGGAAACATCTTTTTTTTGAACGAGTTCCGAATTTGACCTGGCAGGATATTATATATCAGGTAATTTCCAGCAACGGGCTGCTAGAAGAAACTGCGGCAGTTAAAATTGTTGCGTCAAAAGGAAACAGCGAGAATTCTTCTTTAAATTTTACGCTCCTGGTTATGACCAGGCCATATACTCATCGGCTGGCAGAAAAAAAAGAACAGGGAGTAAAGCTTGTTGTTTACCCTGAACCGCGGCAGACACCCCTTGCTGATTACAAAACCCTGAATTATTTATACTACCTGCTTGCTGGAGAATGGGCGAAAAAAAAGGGTGCTGATGAAGCACTCATATTGAACCCAGACGATACGATCTCTGAAACAAATACAGCAAATATCCTGCTGATGAAGGATAAAACTTTCATAAAACCGGTTTCGCCGCATGTGCTGCCCGGTATCATGGAAAAGGTTGTATGTGAACTTCTTTTAAGTTGGGGTTATATATCAGAAAGCAAAAAGCTGTGCCTTGAAGATTTGTTTTTAGCTGATCAGGTTATTATCACTAATTCACTTATTGGTGCTATTCCGGTTCTGAGCATTGACGGGAAAAAACTAAAAAAACCCACAGACCTTTGGCTGAAAATCAACGATGCGGTTTTATAACCTTCCGCTCCCTTTTTGCTGGAATGACAAGCGGTTAGTCATATTTATTGCATATTATCTAAAAACCTGCTCGACTTACCGAAACTAGTTACGACAACCTCTTTCTTCGCTCTTGTTGCCGACACATATAATAATGCCCGTTCTTGAACTTCAGATTCTCTTTTAACAACTGTATCAGAGGAATAAGATTGAGCACCTTCAAATGGGACAACACCTTCATTGACACCCGCAATTATAACCCTGTCAAACTCCAGCCCTTTTACACGATGCATTGTGGCCAAACGAAGACCTGGCGATGTCCGATCTTCAGCCTCGCTGCGACGGACAAGGTATATTTCAAAACCTTTGGCAGATATAGCGCTTTCATATTGTTTAAGAAGATTGTTTGTCCGTGCTACCAAACACACCTCCTTGATTGAACCGGTTTCATTTTTTATCTTCCTGATATATTCAGCAATAAAACTAACTTCCTCCTGAAAATTATTAAAATATCTGACATCAGGCATGATACCATGTAATAATGCTTTATAGCCTTTCTGGTCATCAGTTCCTCCATCAAGATCATCAACCTTAATGCCTTTAAGCAAACCTACGGCCCATTTCCGGGTTTCGTCAGTAGTCCGATAGTTAATCCTGAGTTTTCTGCCACGGCCACGAATGTTTATACCACATTGACCCAAAACGACCTTGTGCCGATAAATTCTTTGATGTGCATCCCCGACAATGAAAAGGTCATTTTTCTTGTCTTCAGGTATCATTTGCCTTATCAGTTTGAATGCCTGTATGCCCATATCCTGAGCTTCATCAACAATTATTGCTTTATAAGGAAGCATTTCTTTTTTTCTTTCCAATAAAAGTCTCGCATCTCGCATAGCATCATTGCTTTCCCTTAAACCATGCTCATTTAATAAAGCTCGATATTCTTCAAACACTGTCCAGGCCGCCTTACGAGCTTTACGATTTAGCCGAACACCTCTGCCCACACGAAATGCTTTCATATAATCTTCAACAGAAGTAATAGCTTGAGGCTGGATGACCCGTTCCAATTCTTCCCTATAGAAAGACAAGTCAAAATCAAGCTCGCTCGGCACCAAATCCAGCGCTTTATTCCATAAAGGCTCTGTTCGATAACCATAGTCAATTTTATAATCATAGCCATTCTTTTTCAAAAATTCTGCAACCCATCTGTCAAGATTCACAACCTCGATTCTGCGCATCATTTCTCTTGAGCAAATTTTACTCAAGTTCTCTTGAATGTCCGCTGCCAGATTCCGAGTAAAAGTTGTAAACAGGATTCGATCTTTTTCATTTGTAAAGGCATTTTGAACAAGCCATTTTGCTCTATGCATAGCTGCAACAGTCTTTCCTGTTCCTGCACTGCCAAGAACCCGTACCGGCCCGTTCCAGTTACGTTCTACAACTTTTTGCTGGGATGGGTGTAAAAATATGCGCCATTTTTCAAGAGGTGCGTTAAGAATTGCCGCCAATTCAAGATCGTCCTCAACAACAAGAAACCGACGGCGTGAGTCAGGGTTATTTAATGCAGATTCATAATCGTTTGTATCGACCTCTTCCTTTGTTTTAGTTATTTCGAAATCCTGGAAAACATCTTCAAGTGAAAAACCTTCAGCTAAAAAGAACAGTGCCTCATATGCCTCTTGAGGCAACTGCTCTTCAATTCGATCAAGATCTTCAGCGGTTTTCAGGTCTCGAACAAGTTGAAGCTGCAATTCAGGAACACCTAAACTCAGAAGATGCCTGTCGTGTATATCTGTAAATAAAGCTTTTACCTTGGTTTCAGAGAATTCAATATCCTGTTTATCCTGAATTTCTTCAACCTCAATGACTTGAAGACTTCCAGTTTCCGGATGAATTTTATATGTTTTATTTTCAGCCCATTTGTATGCTTTATCATGATGATCAATCCATAATAATACATAAACATTTCCAGTATCAGGCTTTAAAACAATGCCGCGATAAGATTGATCAATGCGCACTGATCTTATGCTTGGGTCTTTGGCATGGGCTATCTTTTCATAATTAATACCAGGCAGCATAGGGTTGGATCGAAACTTGGTGATAAAATTTATCACCCTGGCCTGCTGCTTCCTTGGAATCTTAGAAAATGACAATAGGAAATCCGAAGCAATAGCCACTTTAATCTTATCTTTTGCCGCAGTCATCTTCTTACTATCTCCTATTTACTAAAAAGAGTTAAATAGTTTTCAGGATCAGCAATTACGTCTTTCAAAGGGAACACTCGCCATCCAGATTGTTTAAAGACTTCTGAAAATTCTATTTGTTTTGGCTGCAAAAAAGCTAAATTAATATCCGGCCAGCCAAGTTCTGCTTCAGCAACTATTTCACCATCCACATTTACAAGCTCATATCCTGCCTCAGGAACAGGGCAATTATTTTCAGCGAGTTTATTTATCAGGTCGTGCAATTCAGCATCAGTTAATTCCAGAATTTCATCCCATTCACCCTTTGTTGCATCCGTCCCTTCAGATGTATATCCACCTATTTTATAAGAATATCCATCTATTTTTCCTTGCCTTGTGGCGAAATAAGCATGCGGCACAAATTGCATTAGATTGTATAATCTGAGATAACCATTCCATACAGCCTCAAACCCTTCTACATCACGGTTCTCCGTTCCATCTTCAAGACAGCACGCCATATACATCTCTAATATATTACTTTCCTGAACAGCGTTTTTGTTAATGGCAATAAAGAGCTGCAATAAATTATTGTCTTTATCCGGCTCAAACAATCCGTAAAACCATGTCTCATTTTTGTTTGAAATCGTATCATTGATAAATTCGGCTGCTTCCTCTGGAATGTTTGCCCGAAGTTTTTCTAACCACTTAAGCGCTGCCTCAGGCAAAGCAAAGCTTTTATTATCGAGATTCATCAATCCATGCACAAAAGCAGGGTATCTCCATTTTTTAACTTCAGGATTTTGCAGGATATCTATCAACCAATCAAAGCTGTCCAGTTTATTCGTTTTGCGAAATCCTTCAAGTCCGTATAATTCTAATAACTGATTATATTTGCTGATTTTTTGAGAGTCTTGAAAAGAAATATAATTTTCAAAATATCCGCCTTGAGTATTGTAGCGGTTTTCAATATCTTTCCATGACAATGACCATATGTGATATTTTTCGCTTTGTACGATTGCACATCGCTGTGCCATATCTTTGCCGATACGATCTTTATGATAGGCAAATCCATCAGTAAAAACAGCGATCGGTTTGGTGCTATCTTGTGCGCGAGCGGGTCGAAACACGAAATCTGCCTTTGAAGGAATGCCGACACCATCAGCCGGCCCAAGATTTACCTGCAACTCAATATACCATGCCTTATCCCCAATTTTATAAAAATAACCCGGTTTACCGTTAACTATTTCTTTTTTAAGAGATACAGACAAATCCTCTTTTCGGACTCGTCTGAGAGCTTCAATGAAACGGGCTTCAAGCTCACTATCAAACAAAGAGTTTATTTTAATATCTTTCAATGTATTTGTTCGTGCTAATTGCTCTTTATAGCCTAAAATTTCAGAGAGCATTTCAATGGCAACATCCCGTGATGTGCCAGACATATTATAGCTTCTCTTATAGGCAAAAAGGCACCTGTAACATCCATCCTTTTCGGGATTCTGATTGCAAGGGCAGGAGCGGAGCACATCAAGTGCTTTCTTAAAAACCGCCATCATCGGTTTTTCATCGCGCATTAATTGTTTTAAATATCCGGTTCCACCGGGCACAGTGTCGTAAAGCGCCAGGTATTTTTTGCGATGAGTTGAATCCGGAACCGGTTCTTCATGCAAGGCTGTTTGAAGATGATCAATGTTGCCGCCGAACATTTGCTTTAATCCTAAGTGAAGCGCAGCAATAAAACTATGAAGCTTACGATCCGAGCCTTCAAGAGTGATAACCGGAAGCAGCATCAGAACAGCTTCAGATGAAAATTCTCTATACAGATAAACACAGTCAGTAAGATTTTTTTCAGAGTCTTTTTTTCGGGAAGGACATGTTAAGGCATGCTTGATTTCACCTTTATGATCCTGAATCTTGCCGCAGTATTTGCAGATTATAAAACCCTTTCTTGGCAATTCCAATCCAGCCACGCTGATTTTTTCTCCAATATCATCTTTTGCACCGAAATTAATCTCTCGAAATGTTGCTTTGGATAAAAATTCAAAACCAAACGGGAAATCATCGTTGTTGACTTTATAAGCATCTGTTATGTCATTTTCTTTATAACCGACAATCATCTGTCTATTATAAAAGTTTGAATCACGTTGGTCATTATCATCGCTGATACGACTTTCACGATCTGAAGTTGTTGCAAACATCTGTCGCATCTTGAGCATCTGACGTTTTTGACCTGAATCAGGCCATAAAGCGCTGCCGCATTGAGGGCATGTTGAATAATCCTGTGTTGTCCCTTCAACTGTCATATATGAGCAGTTATTGCATAATCTCCATATTTCGACATCAGAAACGGACAAATCTATCTGATCAACACAAACCTTACGTCCGCCGGCATAAAAGGTGCCGGCAGGTGCCAGTTCACTTATTGCGCTGACAGCAGGTCTTTCATAGTCGTATGTAAAAGTATCATAGTTGCTGCCTTGCTCCTGTGTTTTGGCTTTCCTGCGGTATATTATGGAGCGTAGCATCACGCCTGCTTCAGGAAATGCATAATTGGGGATTAATCCTTCATCGGTAAAAAAATTGAGTGTATGCCGGTCGTTTATCCGGGTCACCAGGGAATGCAGTCCATTCTTTTCGCGGATAAGCTCATCCAATTCCTTTTGATAGTTTTTATCTTTTACCTTTTCTTTCTTCTTTTTCCGGATTTTTGCCTTTAAAGAATTAACCTTCTTTTTTAAGGATTCACGTTCTTTGTAATGATAATGAAGCCTGTCTATTATTCGATAAGCCAGACTCCCTTCCTTGTCTCTGTCGCCTTCAACAAATATTCTCAGGTAGTTTTTGGATTCATCCGTTAAAGTATCTGAAAACATCTTCTCAAACTCGTCCAAAATTAATGTCTGACGGGTTTCGATGAAATTTAAAAAATTATGTGGAAATTTTTTAATATCAACCGGATCAAGATTTACGAGAACATTCCGAAGTTTTAATGGCGCAGCGTTTTCGCTGATTCCTGTTTCCACCCATTTATCAAAGCAGAATGCTGTAAATTGACGTTCCAGGACAGCAGATGCGTTCAAAAAAATACCCGGCGGATCAACCTGGCCTGATATCATAGCTTCCGGTTCTGCAAAGAAATAAAGATCATGAGGCTTGGCATTGGCAACTGTAAAATTTAATGCATTTCCGTTCTTACGGCCTGCACGTCCAATTCTTTGAAGATAATTAGCCCGGGCAGGTGGTACTGAACACAAAATTACAGATGAAAGGTCTCCAATATCAATTCCAAGTTCCAGAGTTGGAGTACAGGAAAGAAGGTTCGGGTCCCACGGCTTTCGATCTTTTCTTTTAAATTTTTCCTCCAGTTGTTCACGCTCGTCTCGTTCCAGCAGTCCTGTATGTTCGGCTGCGAAAATTCTTTCTATATTTCCGGACGCATAAAGTTTTCCATAATAATCATTGCTGGTATCTGTTTTCCGGTATTTGCCATAGCAATGGAAGCGATGGCATTGAGCGCCTTCCCAGTATTTTTTTTCAGATAACGGCACAGATACATTATGGCTGCATTCCCTGCACCTGAATTGAACGACCTTATCGCTAATGTTTAGTACATCAGGTGATAGACCCCACACCTTTTCATTATTTACTTTCTTTTCAACAAGAATATTTTCTTTAGTCAGGATTTTTAAAACAATCTCATAGATATTGCTTATTAATTCTGTAATAAGAGGATACAATGGTGAAAAGCATTTATCTGCCCAGAACTCACACCATGTCATCCGGCTGCTCAATAACTGCTCAAACCGATAGGTCCTTCTGGTGGTCAAAAAAGCCGGAGTCCGGGCATTTCTGCTGAAATTGGGCATCCATGGAATCCGGTTTATAATAAATGGCTCACCCCATCTTTTAATGAAAGTATCAAGTTCTTGATAATAAATGCTTCCCTGGTTTTTCATATGAACTAGCAACCCCAAAATGAACACTTTCAGGGTATGCTCATCCAAATTCTTAAATCCGCCAATCTCATTTTGAAGCTGCTCTAAAATCTGTATAGCTGCATTATCAAGTAAATCAAAATTCAGATGCGCTACAGATAAGCTTGTCTTTTCAAGTGTTCGCCCAATTCTGGTTCTAAAACCGTATTCACTGAAAATTTCCCATTCTATCCGCTTTTCAACGTCTCTTAATAATTTGGAATCTTGTGGAAGTCTGCCTTCCTGTTTCAAAACTTCATAGTCGGCAAACCAGGCCATATTCGGAGGCAGGAATGTCGAAATAAACAAATCCTCATCCATTTTCCCCAACCAGAATCGGGTAAACTTTTCAGGCAATACAGCAAGAGTCAGTTTATCTGATTCTTTGTTTAAAAATTTAAGAACAAATTGTTGCAGGGCGCTGCGGAAGTTAAATCTATATGTTCGTCCGGTAAAAAAACCGGCCCTGTGAGCTGCATCCTGGACTGAATCTGAAAAAGTCAGGAGCTTTTTGTCATCGTTAAATGTTGAAGAATAAAGTTGTGAGATTAAGACACTTGTAAGACTTGCCGCCCTTGAACCCAAAATTGTCAGGCTGTTATGCCCTCCACAGTAAGGGCAGTTATGTATTCCGATCTCTTCGTTCTTTCTCCTTGCCCTTGTGTTTGGGACAAAAACACGTATCAGGTCATTTTGACCACAGTTGGGGCATTCTTCTGGTTTAAGCTTAGTAGTAAGATTCAGACACTCCGCACAAAGATTATATAACTGCCCATCCATATGAAGATTTTGTGGCTCTGCTGATTCAGGAAACAGGAAAGTAACCTTAGGGTCGTTTTTGAAAAATGAAATATAGAAAGGCTGCAAATCAGGATTAACTTCATTATCACCTGTGCGTTTCAGCCCGGCCCAACCCATGCTGTTGCATTCCCTGCAATGAATGACAGGCATGTGCTTTTTTAATTGTTCATCATTTAAATCATCAGAAAATGCAAGGCGTGGTGTTTGTGATACTTCACAAACCATGCGCCGCAGTTCACGAAGCCAGAGCTGATACCTCACATGCAGAAAAGGCCGGTTCTTTTTTTCTGTGCCGGCACGTGCAGTTGATACAAGCGCTAAAAGACTGCTGATTAAATTTAATCTATATGTTTGATCAGCATCTTTGAATTCGGGTGTGCATTTTTCAAGCTCAAATAGAATTTCATCATAGCTTTTGGTTTCTCCTTTCAGCACCTTCAGTAGATTCTGGAAAAAGCTATGCCCCCGAAGTTTATCACCGAGTGCGATACGCCATTTGGTTTCATCGAATTCATCTTCAGATATTTTTTTTCCAAACCAGAGTTCATGTTGTGAAAGAATGTATTCCTTATACTCGCTGTATGAATCAGGATTAAGCCTTTCCGCAAGATCAGGCAAAACAACACCAACCCTTGTTATCATGCTGTTTTCCAGAAATTCACCTGCTGTCAGTCGTGATTCCATGATTATGGCATTTTCATCAAAAGGTTCACCAAAGACCTCGCCGGCATATGTCAGCAAAGCTGCCTTTTTTTCATTAGCGCCAAGCGTTGCTGAAGTTCCAATGCAGCACAGGTGATTTTCCGGCGTATCAAGACGGGCTTTAAGGCGTCTTATAAGGCAGGCCAGGTCGGTTCCCTGAGCGCCGTCAAATGTATGCAGCTCATCTACTACAAGAAAGCGCAAGGTTTCAGGTCCGTTGTTCTTCCACAAAGGATAATCCTTTGCGCGGATCAAAAGATAATCAAGCATCTTATAATTTGTCAGCAGAATATCAGGCGGGCTTGTGCGCAACATCTCCTTATTTGTGATAATATTGCTCTGGGACATTACTGCATGAGGTTCTTTTTCGCTCTGCCCCACATATAAGCCCGCCGTGACATGCCCTTTAAGGTTGGGATTTGTATATATTATTTTTGCAATACGCCCTGCCTGATCCATTGCAAGGGCATTCATGGGATAAACAAGAATGGCCTTTATCCCTGGTTCCCCACGGTAGCGAAGGCAATGATCGAGAATGGGGTACAAAAAAGACTCTGTTTTACCTGATCCGGTTCCGGTTGCAACGATTGTGGATTTTGGCTTAATGCCTGAAAGACGGTCAAAGGCCTGTACCTGATGTATATAGGGAGAGAATTCTAAAGGCACATCCGGAAAATAATCAGATTCACCTGAACCTTGTCTGAAAGGGAGCAGAACGGATAAATATGGCCCCTTGAAAACACCTTCACTATTTGCCAGCAACCGGTCGATAATGCCGTGAAAAAAAGATGTTGATACCGGAAAAGTTGTCCGCAGAAAATCTTCGACGCCTTGTCTAAGCTGTTGGGAGAGTATGGATGGTATCATTTATCCCTACCGTTAAAAGATTAAACCATGAATTGCGCGAATCACACGAATCACACGAAAAAAACAAAAAACGTCTCTTCATAAAAACAATGAGATGTGTCGTATCGTTCAATTGCGCCGAATTGTGTCTAACTTGCGCCTTAATTATATTTAGCGCAATTATTGAAAACAACAAAATAATTGTATATACAGATAGTTAACGGATTAGATTGTGCCAAACTTGGGCCAAACTTGCGCCAAACTTGGGCCAAAATCAGTATCTTTCTGAATTAATCGCCGGCACCTGGATACCATCTGGCTGCACTGGTTTTGCCGACCACGGTAATCATCATAAACCACGAAATACACGAATGACACGAAATTTATCTGTTCAATCTTATTGAAGATTCATCATTTCACTGAGATTGAACAGCTTTCAGGAAAATGCTTGCGCACCTGCTTACTACCGATATATCTGGACAGCAGCCTGAAGTTATTATGTTCAAATCGGATTCTTCCTGCAATAATCGCGGGATGAATTTTTAATTTTTTTGCCAGCGCATACACCTCAGCGGCGATTGCCTTGCCCCCCATCGGCTTTTTATCCCAAACCTTCTTGGGGATTAATCCATTACGCGTCATTTCATCGGCTTCATTCTCGATTTTATCTTCGATCTCAGGGTCATGCCCGCGCAGATCCAGATCATCGACGATGATCCGTTTGGCTGTTGACAGATGCTTTGCAACGTGTGCCAGTTCATGCAGCAGGCAAAACCAGAAATTATCGATTCTGTCATGGCGAAGGGTCATGCCGATGACCGGCGTTCCGTCCGGCAATAACATTGCAGCCCCGTCCAGGTATGTTTTGGGAAGGTGGGGAACCACAATTAGATGAATGCCCTGTTTTTCCAGATATTCTCTGGCCAACAAGGAACCATTTTCAAAATAACTCAGCCGTGCGACTTCCTGCAGCGCACTCAGTTTGAGCGATCCCTTAACATATTTGTTTTTTAAAGGATTTTTCCGGGTAAGGGTCAGCACGCGAATACACCAAGCCGTCAGAGCATACGGGTCCATTTTCGAATTATAGCGAGCGCCTTTCCCTTGGCGGAAAAAGGCCACTGAGACCATCTCCGGCCCTCCAGCCTGTGCGATGAACCCGCGCATTAGTTCCTCGGCCTTTTCCTTTACGTCATCCACTTTAGGAATCCAGCAGCGCTTTGCCATTTCAACCACGGGGAATCTATGCCATTCCAGCTCCTGCATCTCGTTCGGAAAACCGGCGCCCGGTTCCTTCAGCAGCACTTCGGCAGATATGCCCAAATTTTTATTGAGAGACCTCATCATGGCCAAAGTAAGCGGGCGTTTTCCGTTCAAGATCTCGGATACCTTGCTCTTGGTTCCGATGTAAGGAACCATGTCTTTCCGGGTCAGCCCGAGCTGATCCATTCGGAATTTGATCGCTTCGATAGGATCCGGCGGGTTGATCGGGTAATGTTGGTCCTCGTACATCTTTACAAGAGCGGTCAGTAATTCCAGCTCATCCATTTTGGCAGTGCCGGGTTCGGCATCCATAAGCTGCTCAACGCGAAATAACGCCTTTTCGTAATCTTTTTCATTTTTTATCAGGCGGTTAATCATTTTAGATCACCTCCGCATCGATTTTGTCATACTCATGGTGCGTCCCGATAAAACGCACAAACACGGTTTTTGAATCATAGTTGATTCTGACCACCAGCCGGTATTTGTTTCCTGCGATATTGAATACAACCCTGTTGTCCTTTAGAATGCTTGCAGATCGGTATTGATCCTTTATATCCGCCGGAGAAGCCCACTGCGCATGATTCGTTTCGTAGTACCATGCGTCAAGCGGCCCCTTGGCGTCTTGACGACCCGGCTGTTCGTAAAATTCGGTCAGTTTTTTTCGGCTGATTACATGCATATTCTAATCGGGTTTCAGCGGTATGTCAACTATAAAGTTCCTGTTTTGGGAACGTTGTTATTGAAACCAAGGAATACATGAATGACACAAATATCTCCTCAATTTTTATTCATATATTTCGCGGTTTAAAATCTTTTCTCAAATTCCGCCCAGACTATTTCATAATCCTCTTCCCGATCGCATTTGTCAAACGGAGCTTCATAAACAATGGTTTGCTCTCTTGGCCCGCCGGGCAGGGTGTCATCGGTTATGGTGCGTTTTGCTGTGCCGGATTTCATATCTTTGATTTCGTTCCATTCGGGGCGGGAGAAGCCGACTCCTGGTAATCCTTTATTAATTGTAAATACAATTCCCCCATTTATGTCATAAGATGTTTCCTCCTCATATTGCCTAAATACTGGACAATGAATTCTATATAATGCTATTAACTCATTAAGTGTTAATTTTAGTGCCATTGATACTAAAACATCAATTTCAATTAGCGCCTGCCTTCGTTCAAAATTATTACGGAGCGGAGTATTTTGTTGCCATTTTTTAGATAATGATTTCCACTGGGATAATCGTTTGTCTGGTATGGCCCATTGATTCTTTTTATATTCTTCTTTCCACAAGTTAGACCATAAATCTTCATAATATTTTGTTAAACAGTTAAGCCGTAAAAATCTAGAGATTATTTCATCTTTATAATTATCAAGAAAAGGTAACTGCAAAGGGATATCATGCAAATTTTGTTTTCCAATTATTTTTACATAACTATCATATGGAACACTTGAACAAAGAGCGCCAAATAATATTAAGTCTTCATTTGATTGAAAAAGATAAGAAGAACCACTGTTTATATGCGTTGGCCCAGGGGGGATTACTGCTCCAATTAGAGTTTTTTCAGCATGTGGCCCTATCATGGACCTAAAAATTAATCGATAGAAATCATTTACTTTACTACTATTCGACCATGGTATAGTAGTTATCTTTCCAATGAAATCTCTCTTGTCAATTGCTGGTATATAATTTGAACGAGGTTTATAGTTATCTGCTAATGTAGTTAAACATATTGGATCATAATCACCTTTAGACTTGCAATTATTTCTTGGAGTTTTAAAATAAGGGTTTGCAACATAGTAGTGCGGACCGGAATATATTAATTCAGTTAAATCATCAGGGAAAATGGTTTTTCTTTTGATAATGCCATCTTTTTCAGATGTTACTTCATTCCAGCAAGTAGTTGGAGTTTTTAAAAATTTTCTTTTTAAATTATGGAGTCTATTTTTTTGGTTATTAAATTTCTCCAAAACTTTCAATGTTTCAATAGCATGAATTACAGGCAATCTTGTTTTATTACTATCAGCTTCTATTCCTTCATATAGATTTGAAAACAAATCTAATACCTCATCGGTAATTCTTAGAATTCGGGATTTATGTCCTTTTAGCTCCCATGTTTTGTTATTTTTTATACCAGGAACAGGACCCTTTCCTGAATGAAGGTAAGATTCATCTATTGTTTTTGAATGAAAAACATTACAAATCATATCAAAATCAATTTTTTTGCTTAAACCAGAAAAAATATTTAATTCAAATTTTTTTGCATCTCCAATATCTTTGAATAGTAATAATTCGTTTTGAAAATGGAAATGATACTTTTGTCTAAAGTAACATTCCTTTCTTAATTCACCTGATTTCGGTTCATTATATATTCCCTCATAGGTGACAAAAGCAGCTACCCCTTGATTATGTATTAAGTCCCACGACCTACAAATGAAACATTTATATAAATTATTTTTACCCCTAATATATTCGTAATTAATACGAGAAGTTAAAAATATCTTAAAAGCTGTTAATTCTACATATTCATCTAAATACGATTTTGTATGGCCCTGAAACTTTAAAACTTTGCTACGAAATTTCGCAACATCAGAAGCTGTTAATTTTTTTACTGCGATTAATGGATTAATATCACTTAATATTCCTTTTTCTTCCCAATGTACCTCTATCCACGGCGGATTCCCCAAGACCAGATCAAACCCGCCACTGTCTTCAAAGATATCCGCAAACTCCAGTTCCCAGTGCAAAAACCTGTATTTTGCGCCAAGTATCTTCACTAATCCCAAACATTCATTATCCCCGCACAGCTTGTCAATATTTACGCACCCAAATTCATCAACCATGTTCAGATACAACTGCTTTGGTTTTGTTTCAGGAAATATTGATAACTGTTCTTCTGCTTGCGGAGTTATATCAAAGACATTACCTTCCAGAATAAGGGATAGTTCAAGCAGCATTTCATGTCTGGAAGGAAGCAAACTTACTTTTTCTATAGGCCAGAACCACAATGCGCACCAGTAGTCCATGACAAGTTTTAACCTGCGGTACGCACTTGAACTGCGCACATTCTCTGAAAGCATTTCTTCTTGATATACTTTGTCTTTCCATTTATTGTCTGTAAACTTCAGCTTAGTTTTTTCTGATTCTGTCTGTCCGAAAACCTTGAGCGGATCGGTTGTGCGCCTCCGGATATTTCGTTGATCTTCGGTATGTCTTTCCCAGAGTCTGTCCACAGCCTCGGATAATTTTTCAAGCTGGCTGATTTCTTCTTTTGTAAAAGGTTTTATAAATTCCTTGCGCCATTCATTAATGGATTTGATTTCATCAGCAGCCATTTGCTTGACGGCTTTGTCTTTATAATCTGCCATACCTCTATCCGGTAAAAGAAAATGATACACGGTGTTCCGCGGCCTTTCTTTTCCAGGCATAATCCGTTTCGGAACTTCATCCAGCCATAGAGGATCAGTATTTTTACTTTTTCGAAGCAGCAGCGAGTCAAACACCTGCCTTCGAGCGCCAATCAGGGAATTGCCGCAAACGAGCTGCATACCGAACCAGGGAACAAATGCGCCTTTATGAATGGTATTCAGCCAGAGTGAAACCTCGGCAAGCTCAACTGCTACAGGATTGAGGTCCACGCCGAAAACATTATTGTCGGCGATATACATTTTGACCTTCTGTTTTTCCTGCAGATACTTTTCCTGCGGGACATCTCTGCCTGTCTCTTTTTGCTTTAGTTGCAGATAGCTTTCTGCAAGCTGATTTATCGCTTCATTCAAAAATGCAGCGCTTCCCATTGCAGGCTCGCATATAGTGAGTTTCAGGATATCATCTGCTGTTTTATCTTTAAGGAGTTCTTTTAAGGCATATTTAACAAGGCATCGGGTCAGTACTTCAGGTGTATAATAAGACGCAGATTTTTCACGGTCTCGACCGGCCAGACGATATATGAATGTGCCTTTCGAATATTTTACCAGTGTTCCGTCATCATTATAGACTCGTTCATCCTCCGTGTATTTTTTAACATCTTCTTCTTTGACAAAATATGCTGTTTCAAGCTCATTATGTGTTTCCCCAGCCTTTTTTACCTCATATAGATCTGTTTCAGCAAAGAACCCCCGATATGAAAGCAGGGCTTCATATACTGCGCCAAGCTGGTTGATGCCGAGCTGTGCATAAGAGATGCGTCCCCGTCTTTCTTTACGTGATTTAGGCAGGGAAAGAGACATCCGCTTAATGACATCCTGCAAAACCGAGTTGCGGAATTTTACACGGTTCAAAAGCGGCATGCGATCCGGATCAAACAGGTGGGATTTAAGTGGAGACATGTTAAAAGTATGATGTTCTGGTTTATAACCCGCTGAAAGGGCTTGCTGGACAGCAGTTCCTCTGGGATGAAAACCATTGTAGATCAATTCAAACAGAAGCTGTATCGATTCATGTATGAAAAATCCGTTTCTTGATTCTTCCGTGGTAAGCTGCGCCATTTCAATATCGCGCAAGGTTTCAAGACTGTATCCCATGCGATAAACATCAGACTTCATCTGTGCATAACCCAGTTCAGGTCTTGCTTCTATATAGAATATAAAAAGAAGCCGGTACATATAGCGCAGGCACTCAATGGTCAACTGCTCAGGATCGAGTTTTTCATCCCCTGAAAAAACACCTTTCTTTCGTTTCTCCATGAGATAATAAACAGCCTCATTTCCTAACAGTTCAATTGACTGCCGCAGGGCATATTTAAGGTCTTCTGAAACCGCAAAAGCATGTTTATGCGAATTTTCATCCAGATTATCGAGCAGGCACAAGCCGTCAGCAGAACATATGCTTTCACGGTGCAAAAGAGCGGCTGCAACCTGAAGCGTGGAAAGCTCTCGACGTCCTAATATTTCTGAAAGGTTAAAACGTATCAGCCGTTTCTGATTCCATTTTGTCCGGTCAATCAGCAGTATCTGTGATAAGTTTACCAATATCACCCAGCGTGGCGGTTCTGATAGCCCAAATACCTGACGGGTTATTATTTCTTCCAGAGAAGCCTCGGGAATTGATACATCTGCCTCTTTGTCAGGAAGCTGACAGGCTGAAATTGTCAGTTCAAAAGGATCAACATCATCGGAGGATATGTCCAGCGCTTCTATAATCCATAATTCCGGAGCGCCGCTCTGCTTTGTTACCTCGCCAATTATTGGAATAACTACTCCATTTTCAAGCTCTTTGATGGCCGGCCTGAATTCGTAACCCAATATTTGCAGTATATTTTGTAAAAACTGCCGTTGAAAACCAAGTTTATCTTCTGGTTTGCGTGTCTTGTTCTCTTGATCGCGCAAGTTGAAATATTTCTTAGCAATTTCTTTAAGCCCGGCATAAGGAGGCCGTATATTTTCATCCTTATCCTGCTGCTTCCACTTATTGAGAACATCCTTGAGGTCTTTTTCAAGGATGGCGGCAAGATAATGATGCGTGTAAAATTCGTTTTCGTTATAGATTCCGGTAAAATCTATGGCCATTAATTTATTCCTTTAAGTACAGCTATTACCTGAATGTATGGCTTGTCCTCAGTAGTCATTGTATCTTCAACCCAATCCATATATTCATCAAAAATTGTATCAATTTCCCTGCGCTTTTTTTCTTTTCGTGACCTGATAATTTTTTCAGAAAGTTTACTGCCTCCAAATTTGAATTCAAGCTGGACGTGTTGTTTCTTGCGTAACTTCTCCAGTGCATTCAGTTGTTCATTTAATTTCGCATTGATCAGGTCGTCAAATTTTTTTCGCTCATTACTCATCCACAATTTCGCCTGTTCAATCGTCTCAGGCAGCATCTGTTGCAATGTTTCTATTTCAATATAATTATCCCTGTTGGGAAAGTTCTTTTTCCCCAAGCCTATCCGATTTACAAGAGATTCAAACTCCTCGATGCAGGTAAAATTACCATCATTAAATGTTACGCCGAACCATCTATGAACCAGGGAATGGCTTTTAAGGTTTGGTATGAGACCGGAAAGGATGAAAATAACTTCGTCTGAATTCAGCGCCCCTTGCAATTCAAGCACAGGGGCTTCATGCCTTCCAAGCGCCGCCAGCAGTTTATCATTTGCCCATTCAACAATCGGGTTCAGATGCCACAGATAATGAATCCTGGGCCAGGCTTTCTCATCTTTTCTGCTGCGTTTGATTTCTTTTTGTATTGTTTCTTTGTCCATGGACAGAATAAATAAACCATTTTCCGGCCAGAGTTCTGCGGGTAAAAATCTGAACCTCTCTTTCAAGTCTTCCGGTGCTGTCAAGTCTATACGCTTTTCATTTGGATAGCAGGTTGCCTGAATCCCTCCGGAATGCCGCAGATAGCCGATTGCTGCATTAAGGTATGTATAGTCGTCCTCAAATAGTGAAGGCATGGATAATGTTTTAGTTTCTGTATCTTTGCCTGAAGAAGGTTCTTCATCTCCAAACAGTATGGACAAGGGATCAATGGCTTTGTTTGTAACTGATTTTTCGAACTCTTCCTGGCTCTGCCCATATTCAATTGCTTTGGCAGTTATGTTTTCTTCTTCTTCAATATCATAAACGCCCATGAATTCGGCTGGATCACCAATATTGTTAACTGCCTCTTCATCTTTTTGGATAAGCAGTTCAAGAATACGCATATCACCTCGTATCTTTTTATTTTCACTTTGTGTGGCAAGATATACAATCTGGGGTGTACGTTCCTGACCATATCGATCTATACGACCGTTTCGCTGCTGAAAAACCATGAGAGACCATGGGATATCGAAATGTATCATGCGGTGTGAAAGATAATGAAGGTTAATCCCCTCAGATGCCACATCCGAAGCAAGCAAAAGCCTGACCGGCGCTTCTTCCTTGCCAAAATCCTCTACGATACGCTGCTGGTCAACATCGGACATGCCACCATGGAGAATGGCAATCTGCTTGTCCTTTAGTTTCAGATCGCGTAGGAGGTTTGCATGTAAAAAGGCAAGCGTTTCAATGCGCTCAGTAAAAATAACCAGCCTGTCAGTTTTATCCTTGCCGGTCCATCCAAAACCATGGTCTTTGTCTTTAATAACATCAAGAAGTTTCTTGTATTTTGAAAACTTATCCGGCGTGATCTTTTCAACCCTGTCATGAAGACCTTTCAGGGTTTCAATATCTGGATCAAATCTTGCTTCTTCTGTTTTTTCAAGCCTGTGTATTCGATTATTAATAGTGTCAATACATGCAGCCGGACTTGAGAAAAGTGATTTTTCAAGGGTTATCTTGAAAAGCTGGCCGGCGCTTCTCTTTTTATCAATTTGAGTGAATTTAATATTAGAGAAAGTATCAAATGCATCTTCTTCTGTTGGAGAAGCATTACAGCGCGCCACACTGATCTGTCTTTCCTTGAAAGCTGATTCAACCTGATCCTGAATATCTTTCTTAAAACGTCTTATGTACAAACCTTTTATATCTTCAGGCCCATAATTTTCAGTGTTGGCAATCGCGGTAGGATCAAGCATATTCATAAGACTGGCAAAACTGCGCGCTTTGCCGTCATGAGGCGTTGCAGACAGCATAATAAGCGTATCAGAACGCCTTGCCAGCAGTTTGGCAAGTTTTGCACGCAATGAGGAACCATGACCTCTCTGGGCAACATTATGCGCTTCATCAATTACAATCACATCCCAATAGGCATTCTCGATATAAGTTCTATATTCAGCATCCTGTTTCAAAGTATCAATGGAGATGATTGATTTGTCATAATAGTAGAATGGATTATGATTGGTTGGAATCCGTGAACGAATACGTTGAATGCCGACTGAATCAAGTCTGGTAAGCGGGATTGTAAAACGGCTCCACATTTCTTTCTGGAACTGTGTCAGCATGCTTTTTACTGCAAGCACCAGGATACGTTTGCCTTTTCCTCTGCGTATAAGCTCGCTGAGCAATATTCCGGCTTCAAGCGTTTTGCCCAGCCCCACAGCATCTGCAATTAGAATGCGCTGCCTGGGTTGTTTGAGAGCCTGTATAGCCGGATCAAGCTGATAAGGCACGGAATCCATTGCCGCATTGTGCCCGATATATAAGTTTTCATCGGTTGGTGGAGTTTTTCTAAGCAGACTTTCCATGTATAACAATGATGCCTGATATGAGCTGGATTTATCCCGAACAAGCTTAGTTTCAGCAGGATCAAGCGCTTCAATGGATTTTTCAATTTCATCCAAAAAAATTGCATCTTTATCCTTAACCAGCTCAGATATGCCTATAACATTCAAAGCCTGACGACCGATTGAGGTCCGGTCGACTCTCCGAACCAGCCATTCAGCATCCCGGACAACAATTCTGGCTCCTGGGGCATAAATTTTATCAGGTATATTCATAATATGTCAGCAATTGTCGGCATCCAATATTGATGAATTCGTAAAAAGCTATTTCATGTCGTTTCGCGGGGGTCATACAGAAAGGAAATTTAATAAAATCATTCCTGGGCATGCTTAACAAGATGCCCCAATTCAGGAAAGATAAGATGCTTGCATGCGAGTTTGCAGGCTTTAAGGCTGCCCGGCAGACAGAATAGTATTGTTTTGTTTATTATGCCGGCAGTCGCCCGTGATAAAAGAGCAGCAGAATCAATTTTTTCAAAGCTGAGCTGGGCAAAAAGCGGCCCAAATGCTGTTAGCGCCTTTTCAAATAAAGGGAGCACCGCTTCAATAGTTACGTCTTTGCTGCTTATACCGGTACCCCCTGTCATTAATATAACCTGAGGTTCATGGCTGCGTATAGCATCAAGGATATTTTCGGTTATGGCTTGTATTTCATCTTGTATAATGTGGTGAAATACAACTTTGTGCCCTTCTTTTAAGGCTCTATTGTTTATCCATAATCCGCTTTTATCATCTTTTAAGGATCGAGTGCTTGAAACAGATATAATTCCAAGTTTGATTTTCCTGGGAGCGTTTTTTTTATGTTCTATTATACTCAAGTTTCGCTTCCTATAGACTTTCAGATAATTCATTTCACAAGGCTCTAGAAGGAAAAATCTGAGCAAGTCATGCTTAGGGCTCGGTAAAAAATAACTTGGCATTTTTGCATCCCAACTTCACCATATTTTTAATTGATCTTCGTTCGCAAAAGTCCTCGAAATAGCTCGCTATTCCTGCGGTTTTGCTCAATCAGATCAATTAAATCTACAGCAAATTTGGGCGCAAATTCTACCAAGTTATTTTTTACCGAGCCCTTATGTGTACGTCGTCGAAGATTTTGACTGATAACGCAGTGAAATTATTTATCTGAAAGTCTATATCAATGCTTTTCTATGATAACCATGTCCTGACCATCATGTTCGGTGAGCAAAACATTTACAGTTTCCGAGCGCCTTGTTTCAATAAATTTTCCAACATAGTTGGCCTGAATCGGAAGTTCTCTGTGGCCTCTATCAACAAGCACCGCAAGTTCAATACGATCGGGCCTGCCAAAATCGATAATAGCATCCATGGCAGCTCTTATGGTCCGACCTGTAAAAAGAACATCATCTATTAAAATAATCTGTTTCCCATCGAGAGGAAAGGATATATCTGTTGCCTGGACGATCGGGTGGTGGCTGATTCTGGTCCAGTCATCGCGGTACAGAGTTATATCAATATTGCCTGTCGGTATTTCAATGCCCTCAATTTCATTAATCCTGGACTGGATACGTTTCGCAATATAAACCCCCCTGGTATGAATGCCTATAAGTGTGAGGTTTTCAGCGCCCTTGTGTACTTCAAGGATCTTATGAGTGATTCTTGAAAGTACACGGTCTATATCAGATGCATCCAGAATTGTATCGTATTTGCTCATTGTTCTCTCCGGTATATTCATATAGATTAGTACCTTCTTATATCATTAAGTAAGTTAATATCAAGAATTATAAATTTTATCAAAATTAAAAAACCTGAAATTGCCTTGATTTTGGCTTTTATTTTATCTATTTTGATTAACTGTAAACTGTTAACCGTGAATCGTTCAAAAAGGTCTTGATGTAATGAAATTCCCCTGTACAGGAGTGATATTGGCGGGCGGACAGAATAAGCGCTTTTCGGGCATGAACAAAGCATTTATAAGTGTTGATGGAAAGCGTATTTTGGACAGAACATATGAAATATTTGATTCCCTTTTTGATGAGATTATCCTGGTTGCCGATGACCCGCTTAAATACCTTGCATGGGATTTACATATTGTGTCTGATATATTTCCGTTTAGAAGTTCTTTAACAGGAATACATACAGGACTTTTTTTTACAAATAATTTTTATGCATTTATTACGGCATGCGATACACCATTCCTGAAAAAGGAGTTGGTTGAAACTATTATTGATAGTATAGAAACTGGAATTGACGTTATTATACCGGAAACTTTAAATGGGATGGAACCGCTCTGTGCGGTATATTCAAAAAGATGTCTTACGCCAATTGAAAATAATCTGATTCAAAAAGAGCTTAAGATTAAACAGTTCTTTAAAAAGGTAAGAGTCAAAAAGCTTCCTGAAAATATTTTGCGTGAAAAGGATCCTGATCTGATTTCTTTTTTTAATATTAATACTCCTGATGATCTGGCCAGGGCAGAAGAAATTATTAAATGAATTTAATTCCCCTTATAGAAACTATAAAGAGACATCCGCATTACGACAGAGTTGGGATGATTCTTTGTCATAATGGAGTCGTGCGGGGCACATCACGAGACGGCAGGAGAGTATCAGGGCTGAATATCACGGTGGATTACGAACAACTGCACAAGGTTATAGAGAAACATAAAAAAAGGCCGGGCATTATAGAAATATTGGTTAAGATAGCAGAAGACAAAGAGCTGTCAGTAGGAGATGATGTTATGCTTCTTGTTGTTGCCGGTGACATCAGGAAGAATGTTATAAAAGTACTCAGCGAAGCTATTGATGATATTAAATCAACTGTTACGAAAAAAACAGAGTATTTTTTGTAAAAATTCACCACGGAACAACACGGAGTTTCACTGAAAATTGTAAACAATGTGTAAGTTACTATAGACTTTCAGATAATTCATTTCACAAGGCTAGAAGGAAAAATCTGAGTAAGTCGTGCTTATGTGTACGTCGTCGAGGATTTTGACTGATAACGCAGTGAAATTATTTATCTGAAAGTCTATATAAGAATATTAAACTTGAACGTAGATTACGAGCCGATCTCTTGGTAGAAAACAAGGTCATAAAAAATATAACAAATCAGGACGAAGCCCAATTAATCGATTATTTCAAAACAACTCGCTTGAGAAAGGATCTATTGATAATTCAGTGTAATTCCGTGAAAATCCGTGGTGAACTATTACCTAAACTTCAAGATAATAACCAGTTTTCAGGAGTTTTTCGTGTCTTCATTTTCTCATATTGACAATGAGGGACGCTCGCGCATGGTTGATATAACGGATAAAGAACCGACATTAAGATCAGCGGTTGCTCAAGGGGTCGTTTCAATGGAGACTTCAACATTTGAAATGATCTATAATAATACAATAAAAAAGGGTAATGTACTTGAAACTGCTAGAATTGCCGGAATAATGGCGGCAAAAAAAACTTCGGAACTAATTCCAATGTGCCATCCAATTAATATTTCACATATTGATATCGGCTTTGAACCGGATAAAGATAAAAGTTCAATCAAGGTCAAAGCTTTGGTGCGGCTTTTCGGTCAGACAGGTGTTGAGATGGAGGCCCTTACAGCAGTATCTGTTGCAGCTCTCACAATATATGATATGTGCAAGTCGCATGATAAAAATATAATTATATCAAATATATGTCTTCTTGAAAAATCAGGGGGGAAAAGCGGAACATTTGTGAGAAAAAAAGTATAAATGAATACATTGGAATATATTGTTTTCTTTATTATCGGCGCTGCATTTGGTTTTTTGATAGCCTGGTTTTTTGCAAAGTCAAAGTTTTCAAAGGAATTCCTGGAGATTTCTAAAGAACACTCTTCCGTATTAAGCAGACTGGAACAGATGGAAGACCTTAAAAAAACACTTGAAGAGCGCGCACAAGAGATTTATTCGCTTAACGCTACAATCACCGAGCTGAAAGAGAACCAGGCAAAGTTAGAAACAATTATAGATAAAGAGCGCCTCGCCGTGAATGAAAAGATAGAAATGCTCGAGGATATACGGAACAATATGGTCGATGCTTACAAAGCAATCTCTGCCAGCGCTTTAAGAGAAAACAACCAGACTTTTCTGGACCTTGCAAGAACTACCCTTTCTAAATATATAGAAGTCGCCAAAAATGACCTTAACTTGCGAAGCAAAGAAGTCAAAGATATTGTTGTTCCTGTCAGAGATGCTCTTGACAGATATGACCAGCATATCCAGGCTATGGAAAGATCGAGGGAAAAGGCATATGGCGGGCTTTCTCAGCAGGTACATTCCCTTGTGGAAACCCAGCAAATTCTTCAAAAAGAAACAGGTAAACTTGTAAAGGCTCTTCGGGTGCCGCATGTTAGGGGGCGGTGGGGGGAAATTACCCTTAAGCGAGTTGCTGAGCTTGCCGGCATGCAGAACCGCTGCGATTTCTTTGAGCAGCAGTCAGCTTACGATGAAAATGGCATTATGCGGCCTGATATGGTTGTTTATCTCCCTGGCAATCGTCAGATTGTTGTAGATGCCAAGGCTCCTCTTTCAGCATATCTTGAAGCGCTGGAAGCAGAGACGGAAGAAGAACGCGAAATATTGATAGCTACACATTCAAAACAGATTCAATCGCATATGCATAAACTGGCACAGAAGGCATACTGGAAACAGTTTAGTCCAACCCCTGAATTTGTTGTATTATTTATTCCAGGTGAAAATTTCTTTAGCGCAGCTCTTGTCAAAAACCCTCAGCTTATAGAAGAAAGTGTAAATAAAGGAGTTATCCTGGCAACCCCAACTACTTTGATTACTCTTCTAAAGACTGTTTCCTTTGCATGGCGCCAGGAAAATGTTTCTGAAAATGCAAAGGCTATAAGCGAACTGGGGCGTGAGCTCTATACCAGACTCAATTCAATGGCTAAACATATCGACAAACTCGGCCGCGATATCGAACGATGCACCGGCACATATAACGATGTTATAGGTTCTTTTGAGCGCAGAGTGCTCACATCTGCACGCAGGTTCAAGGATCTTGGTATTTCTCTGCCGGACGATAAAGATATTGTTCGTATTGAGCCCGCTGAAAAGAAAGCACGTAAACTCGACATCGATAATAGCGAATGAAACACTCATTATTCTTTTTTGTCCTGTTTTATTTCTTTTTTTTAGCCGGATGTTCTGTTCTTAAAATACATCCGTCTTTAAAAGATGAATTTGCAATGCAAAGAATCCCCTCTTACAGGTATCCTGAATTTTCAGATGATATGGCCTACGATAGTTTAGAATACAGTATTTCGCAGAGTATTTCATATCTAAAAAGGTTTCCTTCTTCCAGGCAATTCAGATTCGGGAAAGACAGCTTTAATGCTGCCCATATGATCAAGTCCATGGAGCATTTTCTGAATTTTATACAGACCAGGCCGTCAAAAGATGAGTTTAATAAGTTTATTAAATCAAATTATCTTGTTTACAAATCGATCGGCGGCACGAATGGCCATGTCCTTTTTACAGGTTATTATGAGCCTGTTCTGCAAGGCAGCCTTGAGCAAAGCACTGAATATAGATTCCCAATTTATGCACGTCCTTGCGATTTAACTACAGTTGATCTTTCTTTATTTATTCCGCACTTAAACAATAAAAAAATAATTGGAAGATATACCGGCCGGACAGTTGTTCCCTACTTTGAACGCGATGAAATAGAATGCAAAGGCGGTTTAAAAGGTAAGGCAGAAAAAATTGCCTGGATTAAAGACCAGGTTGATCTTTTTTTTCTTCAAATTCAGGGTTCCGGAAGAATTTATTTTGATAACGGAAAGACAATTAATGTCCATTATGATATAACAAACGGGCGTCCATACCGGAGCATAGGCAAATTGCTTATTGAAGAAGGGAGAATAGAAAAATCAGAAATGTCTATGCAAAAAATTCGTGCTTATTTAAGAGAACATCCAGAAGAGGTCAGAACTATTTTAAACTTTAACCCCAGCTATGTTTTCTTCAAGATAGAGGAAGATGGCCCTTTGGGTTGTATTGGAGTTAAATTGACGCCTGGCAGGTCGATAGCATTGGACAGAAGAATATTCCCTTTGTCAGCCCTTGCTTTTATAGAAGCAGAAAAACCTTTAATAAATGGCGATGGGAAAATTCATAATTGGATAACTTTCAGCAGATTTGTTCTGAATCATGATACAGGAGGGGCGATACGCGGGCCTGGCCGTGCGGATCTGTTTTGGGGAAACGGTCCATACGCTGAGATAACGGCAGGTCACATGCAGCACAAGGGAAAGCTGTACTTTCTTGTTCTTGATTTTGATAAGAGAAGATGAGATGTTATTTTCGTTAAATCCAAAACTCAAAATCTAAAAAATGTTATAGGTGAGTATTATGTTCGGCATAGGCATGCCTGAAGTTCTATTAATTTTGGCTGTAGCTCTTATTGTTATTGGACCCAAAAAACTTCCTGATCTTGCAAAATCACTTGGCAGAGCTATCGGTGAATTCAAGAAAGCCACACATGAATTTAAAGAGTCTATCGATATAAATAGCGATTTAAAAGATGTTAAAGATACTTTTGAGGATATGAATGAAAACATAAAGGAGGCTGTTGATATAAAGGTAGATCAAAAAAGCAAGACAGCAGAAGGCGTTTCCACATCCTCTAGTGATGGAAAAAAGGTTGAAAATGAATCAGCAGAAGGATCTTTAAAAAATGATTGAAAATGAGAAAATGCCTTTTACCAGACACCTTGAGGAGCTAAGGAAACGTATAGTTGTCTGTTTTATTGCTATTGGTATAGGCTTTATTATTTCATATGGATTTAAGGAAAAAATTTTCCATTACCTGACTATACCTTTAATTTCAGCAATGCAGGCAGATGATAAACTTATTTTTACAGGTCTGCCGGAGGCTTTCTTTACATATCTAAAGGTGTCTTTACTATCAGGCTTAATGCTGGCTGCTCCTGTATTATTATATCAGTTCTGGCTGTTTGTGGCGCCAGGGCTTTATGATAAGGAAAGAAAACTTCTTATTCCTATAGTTTTTTTATCCTCTTTTTTCTTTATTGGCGGAGCATTATTTGGATATTTTATTGTGTTTCCATTTGGGTTTAAGTTTTTTTTAGGATTTGCTACTGAAACAATAAAGGCGCTTCCTTCAATGCGTGAGTATTTAAGCTTTTCTTCAAAGTTGTTGCTCGCTTTTGGTCTGGTTTTTGAACTTCCTCTTGTTATTACTTTTCTTGCCAGACTCGGCATAGTTACAGTTGAATTTTTAAAGAAAAACAGAAAATATGCTCTGCTTTTATTTTTTGTTTTTGCAGCTATTTTAACCCCACCGGATGTTGTAACCCAGATTATGATGGCTCTTCCATTGATGGTTCTTTATGAAATAAGCATACTGGGCGCCAGGGTTTTTGGGAAAAAAAGTTCACAAAAGGTAGATACTTGAGAGCCCAAAGTTCTTTTAATGTATTGATATTCCTGGTGTTGATTTATTCGTGACGTCATTCCGGCGAAAGCCGAAATCCAGAATAATTCGACCTGTGCGGTTAGCTGTTAGCCATTAGCTATTAGCTAAATGTGTTATCTGTTTGATTTTTTAAGCTAAAGGCTAATTGCTAAAAGCTAACTGCTAAAAATCTTCGATTTAAGAATAGCATCCAACTGACTATAATTTCAGGTGTTTTGAGTTTTCGTCCAGACACTAATTAGTTTTGACATATGTCTTTGTCTTGACATAATTATTTTTTCTTGATAAAAGAATAAAAAAGATTATTTAAAAAAAGATTAATTATTTGATAAATTTTGAGAATGGAAGGAGGTGAAAAAAGTCTATGAGCAAAAGATATTTATTGATTATAGCTATTGTAGGAATTGCTTCTATGTTTCTTGCTACCGCTATTTATGCTGGGACCACCGTGGCTGATGTTGTCAAAATGGAAAACAAGGCTTATACTGAACATAAAAAGAGCGTAGTCATGTTTTCACACAAGAAGCATGTTGAGGAATACAAAGCAGGTTGCGGAGAATGTCATCATGATGCTGAAAACAAACCGCTTAATGATCTGAAAATGGGTGATGAGGTTCAGAATTGCATTGAGTGTCACACCAAAGCAAGCAGACCTCCAAGGGCTAAAAAAGACGCTCCAACGCTTTCAAAGAAGGAAAAGATGGCGTATCATGCCTATGCCATTCATGTAAACTGTAAAGATTGTCATAAGAAAGCCAATAAAGCAAGCGGCACGAAAGCAGCACCTACAACCTGTGCAAAGTGCCATCCCAAAAAGTAATAATTTATATATCCGCAGATTTAATTATTCAGGGCAAACATTATTTGTTATGATGTTTGCCCTGTTTTTTTGTAAAATTTCACCACAGAACAGCACGGAGTTTCACTGAAAAATTGTAAACAATGAGTAAATGTAATATGTTAGCGTTTTTAAATATTATTTTTTGACAGGATTTACAAGATATTCAGGATTTAAATTATCGAAACTTTTCCTGTTAATCCAAATCTAAATCCTTATACCTTGATACACACCTTATTCATGTTGTGATTATATTTTATGATTTACCGGATAGCTACAATGAGAGTTGGCTTTGTTTGTGCACTTTAAATAAAATCTTGTTTATCCTGTTATCCTGTCAGATTCTTTTTCAAAAGGCTAAATTGTTACGAGTAAATTACTGGGATGGTTGAAATAGTAGAGCAAAGCGATACAACAAATCCGCAATTGAATGGTTCGTAATCTTGAGAAGAGTATTTTGATAATTCAGTGTAATTCTGTGAAAATCCGTGGTAAATTATTGTGTTTTTTTGTAGGAAATCGCGTTGCTGACCATAGCCTTTGCCCAGGAGGGGGTGCCAAGGGCATGAATATGGGTGTATGTGGCGAGCACATTTTTATAACATACTCCGTCCTTTTTATTTATAAAACCATTTCCCCTTTTCATGTTGAAAATCAGATCCTCATCTTTTCCATTCCATTCAAGAACATATGAATAGTGAAACTCATGCCCCCTTATTTCGCTTCCCTTCTTGAAATATTTGTTTTCTTTTTCAACTGAAATGATTGTATAGCCATGCCCTTTTGGTTTTTTGGAAAGACCGAATACAACAGGCAGAACTCCTGCCATTTGATATGATTTATTATTTAGAACAAGTTCTTCTCCCAAATACATCAAACCACCGCATTCTGCGTATATTGGCAGGCCGTTTTCAGCAAGTGCTTTTAACTCATTTCTGAATTGCTCATTTTCTGATAATTTTTTAGCATGGGTTTCAGGAAACCCGCCGCCAATGTAAAGAGCATCTACAGATGGTATTTTATTTGTTTTAAGCGGGCTTATAAATACTGTGTCTGCACCTGCTGCAACAAGTGCATCAATATTTTCAGGATAGTAAAACTGAAAAGCTGAATCTTTAATTATGCCTATCTTAGGAGCTGAACTGCTTTTTTTTTGTTTCTCTATTTTTTTAATAATTATTTCAGGTCTGGAAATGCTTTCTTCCGGCTCCTTGCGGGATATATCATGGGCAATTTCGATCAAAGAGTCGAGGTCTATATAGCTTTTAGCCATGTTAAGGGCAGCATTTATTGAATCATTTGCCCATTCATGTTCAGGTGTTGGGATAAGCCCCATATGTCTTTCAGGAAAATTTTGCTTGCCAAGTTTGGGAACAGCGCCCAGAACAGGTATTCCGCAGTAACTTTCAATACTTTTGCGAACAATATTTTCATGCCTTGATCCGGCAACACGGTTTAATATAATGCCTTTGATTTTTACAGTCGGATCGAATTTGATGCATCCCAATACAACTGCCGCCATGGTTCGTGTGCTTTTTGTGCAATCTAAACACAGAATTACAGGAAGATTGAGAAGTTTTGCAAGCTCAGCAGTACTTGTACTTCCCTCTGTATCTAGCCCATCGTAAAGACCACGATTACCTTCGATTACTGCAATATCGCTTTTTAATGTATGGGTATAAAATGAATTGAGGATTTGCTTTTCTTCTATGAGGAAGTTGTCAAGATTATAGCACGGCCGGCCAGCCGCCATAGCAAGCCAGCCGGCATCTATATAATCCGGACCTTTTTTAAAGGGAGCAACATTTTTTTTAAAGGATTTTAATGCAGCAATTATGCCTATTGACAGTATTGTTTTCCCTGCTCCACCTCGCAGAGCTGCAATAACAATTCCGGGGAAAGCTTTACCGTCCTGTTGCATTAAATTATAATCTTATTAATCTTCTTCGGTGGCAGCCTGTTTTCCAGCACCTTTGAGCCCGATTAAAGTCGTGCTTCCGCTGGACCAGTATTCAAGAATTTCTTCCCCAACCATTTTGTTTACAAGATTCTTAACAGCTCTGACTTTTTCGTCGGGAAACATTTTATAGAAATCTTTAAGATAAAATTTTGATTTACCCTTTTTTTTCTTAAGATTTTCTACAATAGTATCTCTTGCTGCTTGTTCATCTATTGTTAGACCAGCCATTATTATGCCTCATAATTTTATGCCGGAGGCAAACCTGACGTTTGCCTCCGGTTAATTAGTTAATTTAACTGCTAGAACTTGAATTGAGTTGACTGACGCCATGTATAATATGCAGCATCACGGAAATCATCAATGAGATGATGTGTGAATTCAAGCTCACATTTATCAAAGAATCTTTCCCAGCCAATTCTTTCTGCCCAGTCGCCCATACGCTCGTACTTATTGGCATCATTTGAATAAGCATCGACCATTCTTTTGATTGTAGTGGTCAAGGTCGGCCAGCGAGGCTGTTCATTTGGAATAAATGCCACAACAACCTTTGAGAACTTCGGCATGGAGATCCTGTTGGAAATCTTGCCGCCTGCCATGAGAACGATTCCGTCGCCTTCTGTGTCTGCAAGAGGCATTGATGGACACATTGTGTAGCAGTTTCCGCAGTACATACATCTTTCCGGGTTAACTGAAACACTTTTTAGCTCTTTTCCTTCAAACTCAACTTTAGCCGGCTTGATTGCTGCGGTTGGACATGCAGCTACAGCCAGAGGAAGTTCGCACATTTTATCGATATATTCAGTGTCAATCATTGGCGGTTTGCGGTGATAGCCGAGAATCGCGATATCTGAGCAGTGAACAGCACCGCACATGTTAAGGCAACATGCCATGGAAACGCGCACCTTAGCAGGCAGCTTCATGTCTGTAAACTGGTCAAAAAGAACATCCATAGTTGCTTTTACTGTGCCCGATGCATCAGTTGCCGGTGTATGGCAGTGAATCCATCCCTGGGTATGCACGATGTTGGTAATGCCGGCGCCGGTACCTCCAATAGGGAACTTTTGACTTCCACCGTTAAATTTTCTGCTGGCAAGATCTTGTTTTAAAGGCTCAACTTTTTCTTTGCTGTCCACCATGAATTCAATGTTATTTCTGGTGGTGAACCTGAGGTGTCCTTCGCAGTGTTTATCAGCTATTTCACACATTTCACGGACATGTGTTACGCTCATAAAACGACAACCACCTACTCTTATTGTATAAACTTCGTCACCTGTTTCTGAAACATGCACCAGAATGCCTGGTTCCAATATTTCATGATACAGCCATTTACCCTTATTTGCCTTAATAACCGGAGGGTAAAATTGATCAAACTTTTGTGGACCGATGTCGGTTATTCTGTTTTCCATCGGTTTTTTAGGATTATAGCCTGAAGATATAAATGCCATGGTATTCTCCTCCCCCCCTATCTCTGGTGATATTTTCTAAATTCATTGATATCTCGTGTCCATCCACCTGGAACTTCATCTTCTTTCCAGAATACATACGGGTTAGAACGAGGCTCTTGAACATGCTGCGCCATTGCTTTAATGCCTGTTACTTCAAGCAGCTTCTGGAAACTTTGACGCCTGATTAATTCGCCAAGACGCTCGCGGTTCTTGCCTTCTTCCATCCACCATTCCCAGATTGGTTCAATTATATTCTCTTTGATTTCATCGTAAGGTTCTTCAATCTTGATAAAAGGAACAAGCATAGTACCCATCTGTGCACCATCGAGAATCGGGGCTTTGGCGCCGGCACATATCGTTGCGCCCCTGTCATTGCCTATCCTGAGGGCTCTGGGCATTACGTTAATACAGTGCATACATCTGGTGCATTCTTTGGTATTAATCTCAAGTTTTCCATTTTCATATCGCATGCAGTTTGTTGGACAAATATTGATAACTTCTTTCTGAATATCAAACGGACCCCAGTCGCGTCCGGAATGGGCTCCTGCGTTTGGAGGAATTTCACCGCCGACATATGCCTTTACCGTTTCCTGGTCAATACGTATATCATCGCGCCATGTGCCGATAAAGGACAAGTCTGAACGCGCAATAGATGCAACACAGCAGTTGGAGCATCCGTCAAATTTGAATTTAAACTTATAGGGAAAAGCAGGACGATGAAGCTCATCCTGATATTCATTGGTCATGTAATGACAGATCGCCTGTGTATCAAAGCAGGCAAATTCACAGCGTGAAGTTCCAAGACAGCAGGAAGGAGTTCGCAGATTTGAACCGGAACCGCCAAGATCTGTATCCATCTTGTGGGTTAAATCATAGAAGACTTCTTCCAACTGGGGTGTTGTTGTACCGAGAAGAACGATATCACCGGTAGCGCCATGAAAGTTGGTCAAACCGCTTCCGCGCAGTTCCCAGATATCCATAAGATCTTTCAGGAATTTTGTTGTGTAGTATTTGCCTGAAGGCTGGTTTACGCGCATAGTATGGAAAGCAGCAACGCCAGGGAACATCTCCGGCTGGTCACAGTATCTTCCGATAACGCCACCGCCGTAGCCAAATACACCGACTATTCCGCCGTGTTTCCAGTGAGTTCTTCCATGTTTGTATGAAAGCTCAAGCACTCCCAGAAGATCGTCACAGACATCCTGGGGTGTCTGGTAGTCTATACCATTTTCATTTTTTGCCCTTGATTCGGCCTCCTGCTTTAAATCGGATACAAAGCTTGGCCACGGACCAGACTCTAGCTGGTCAATCATAGGAGTTTCGTGTCTTGCCATAGTCTTACCTCCATTATTATTAATAATTAACCATTCTGACTATATAATAATCACTTTCCCATACAGGGACTATCAAGGTCACCTCCTCTCAATTTGCTTTTCAATTTGACACTCGAACACTCGATACCATAGATTTGATTGATATTTCATTGATTTCATTGATTTTTTTAAGGTTATATTATATATAGATAACCCCATTTAAGTTTATCGATATATAACCGATCTTGTGCTTTGTCAACAAAAAAGGAATATAAGGTCTATGTCGGATAATTTATATAGTTAGAAAAATATGTTGCAGGCTTTTTACACTTTATATTGAGCTTTAAATTTTTATAACATCTTTATGTTGTGTAATTGTATGCAAATAATTTTTAAATAAAAAAATCATTTACATACGGAATTTAAGCCGTTTTTTTAATAAAAATATAGTAATCTCAAGAGGATAAAGGATGAATTAAATGGCGGGTTATTTTATAAGTTTTTTATTGAATTATAAAGTAGATCAACATGATTTTTTAAATTTTGTCTTATTACAGATAGTTCCGGAGCCATTGGACTATATGTATTAATTATGGAATTACATAGTTCCAGCAAATCTGTTTTTGAAAAGCATGAAATATAATTTATAAAATTAGCTGCAAGAGTATCAGGGATTAAATTATTGGAAGAATTTTTGGACAAACCCTTTAAAAAACCTTTTAGGGTTCCCTCAACGGCAATATTATCAGACCAGACTATTTCTCCAACGCCATCAAGCCTGTCAAGGCGGTTTCTTATGGAAAGATTAAGAAAAAAGATAAGCATGGCTTCAAACATTAAATAGATGTCACTGTCTGTGTTATTTTTTGTGATTTCGTTTTTATTTTCAAGCATTGGCGCATATTGCCTGACTGTAATGAGCTTCATTTCCATATTGTTTTTTTGAAGTTTTATGACAAAATCTCCTGCAGCATGGTGCCATGGAAATATTTGCTCAAAAGTCTCAACATTATAATAGCAGGTCAAAATCATGGCTACCTGGCTGTATAGTTCCAATGTTTCATCAGCAGAAAGAAAAAGGTCGCCTTTTTCATGATCCCATACAACTATTTTTATACTTGAATCGCTTTTAGCTTGTTTATATTTATTATTGTTTTGGGAAATATGAAATTCGTTAAAACCTTCGAACCATTCCCCCAAAAACATGCTGATTTCAATGCCTTTATTTTTTATAAATATTTTATCCTGGCTATAAACTTTTGGAATAAATGAAAACGAAAACTCATTATTCAGTTTATTTAGAATTTCGAACTCCCTTTTTATATAATTTTTACCTGTACTTGATATCGCAACGTTTAATACAAAAAGGTAACATGATCCATTAATAAAGGTTTCAATCCTTGCGGGATGGTAAAATTCTCCATGTTTTTCCAAATATATACGGATTTCTTCTATTTCATCGGGTTTTATATCTTGATTTAAGCGTTGAGAGATTGCAGAGATAATAATTTTAAATTTATTTTTTCCCAGAAAAGAGCGGACAGCATAAAAATATTCTCCGTAATTTAAAGAGATCCCGTCAACCTTCTGTGACTTTTTCCTGCTCATGGGAAGTGGTAAAGACCAGATATCGTTTTTTTTATCTAAAGAGTTTTGTGTGTTTTGAAGATAGTACTTGAATTGAGTTTTAGGGGGCATCGTTGTTTTATTTAGGTCAAAAAAATTGCGGCCCAATAATTCATATTCTGATATTGAATGTGGGCCGCTTAATTAGTGCCTGAACGAAAACCTTGTTCAGGCACGGTTTTGAGTTACACCTTAAGTTAATGACATTTATCTGTGCTCTTCAATTTCTTTTAGAATTTCAGGATCTACCTCATAGCCGAATTTGGTTGCTTTATCGCAATTTTCAACGGCTTTATCATATTTACCTTTTTCTAAATACGCTATTGCCAAATTGTTGTAAGCAATTGCAAAATTTGGATCAAGTTCAATTACTTTTAAATTGGCTTCTATGCTTTCATCAATTAAGCCTGACATTAAATAAGCGCTGGCCAATGTAGAATGGGCCTGAATAAACCTGGAATTAAAAGTGAGAGCTTTTTTAAGGGCTGCGATAGCTTCTTCCGCCTCTCCCCTTTGAAGATGAACAAATCCCATATTACCATAACCCTCGAAAAAGCCGGCCCTTGCCTTTGTTGCCTGTTTGTTGTATTCAAGGCAGCCGTCCAGGTCACCACGCTGCAGGCAGATCCCTCCAAGTTGTACATAAGCTTCGGCGAGGCTTGGGCTGCAATCTATCGCAGCATGAAGTTCTCTCTCAGCTTCATTGTATTTTTTCTGACCCATCAGGCCTACTGCAAGGTTATAGTGAGATGTTCCGCAATCCGGATTTGAAGCTATGCCGGCCCTTTGCATAGCAAGATATTCTTCGACATTTTTTGCTTTTGGCATGATATATTCCTTTAACAAATTTTCATTTTATTAAAAATAGAATTATTTACATAAACGAGTTATCGAATCATTGGGATATTTTTTGGGTTATTGTCAAACAAAAACAGATTGAAGTCAAGCTCATCTTTCAAATGCCAACGGCTGCTATACAAAAAAACTCTGCATTATTTTCCTGAATCTTGATCCACGCCATGTAGCGGACGGTCTTGTCGCTTCAGATACAAGAATATCTTGACTCAAGAAAGGTAAAAAGTCAGAAATCCGTGGAATAATTACTCTTATTACTGGAAAGTCCAATACAGGATGGGTGTGGTCGAGTATTATACAATCAGTATTTAACAGTTTACATATTCTCTTGATTTCCTCAATCTCGCCAAAAATATCCTTGATTTTACCGTTCCTGTAAGTGCCAACTTTTCCTTGCTCAAGAAATGAGATATCTTTTGGAGAAATACCACATTTCATTAACAGGTAATAATTGTTAACACGAGATCGATGGACAAGCGGTTTATCCAACTGTGGACGTGGAGCTAATAGAGTTTCACGGCCTTGCATGCTTTCCGTAAAACACCTTGTTAGACCTTCGTCCGGATTGAAAGATGCGCCTGGTATCAGTATTCTATGTTCCATACGATCAGGAGGCAAATTGTGGTTGATGAACAGGACGCCTATGCAGGGCAACAGTCCATCAAGAGAAAAATCCTTAATCATTACATCAACATTCTTTCCCTGATAGAATTTAATCATATCCTTTATGACGGCATTGTCCACAGAATCCAAATCAATTGATGGAACAGTTTTTTCAGGTTTAATTATTTCTATTTGGACATGACGTTCAAATATTTCACATAAAGCCTGGATCATCGCCTCTTCGATGGTATTGCCTGCCGCCATCCCGTTAGAAGCGTGAATATATGCGACAAAATTGATTGGAATTTTTACTGTCTCTTCATGAACTATTGAAAAACCATCAACCCAATGTTTAGCCATCTGGCTGTTTTTGATATGCTCAATGTCCTTATCCGTTAAATGACTTTCGTTTGCCAACAGGTCTTCTATTTTTAGAACGTTTTCTTTCAAATCATCCTGGTGGGCATGCGCATATCCCTCCATCCATTCAAAATTAAGGAATCTATCGGTTTCCTCATTGTAAAGGGCCGGGATGTTAAACCTCACCCGTTCTTCAAAGACCGGATAAAACATTCCTGCGCTGAAACGTTCAGCCAGCTCTGCGTACGCACTGGCCTCCGCAAGCTCCGGGGTAATGCCTTTTCCATTACAGACTATCCTTATTGAATCAATCCATATCTGTCCCCAATAGATGTTGTCCGAGACGCTAAAGGCAGAGTATTCAACATCAAGATTCAATTTTCGTAACCCGTCCTTTATTCTGCCAATCGTGTTGGACGGAAGATCACACTTGCCATATTTGTTTCTGATGCAATTCTGAAATTCCATTAAAACTGTTACTCCTAACCCGGATAAAAAGGAAATTTTGCTATGACTGTTTGTAGCACATCAAGCATTAAATACACAAGATATAAAGGATGTAAAGTTCAAGGCCAAATTATTTTTTACCGAGCCCTTGATATGCACTATATCAAATATCCAGTTCAAATAACAGCAATTCTAATTTTGAAGAATAACACCCCTTGTTACTTACCATTTTGATTGCTGTTCAAATAAAACGGTAATAAAATAAATAAATTTTTTTTTCTTGACATAATTATAATTTCCTATTGTTATATCTAAGTTGAGAGTCCAAAGTTCTTTTAACGCATTGATATTCTTGGTTTTGATTCATTCGTGACGTCATTCCGGCAAAAGCCGGAATCCAGAATAATTCCAACAGCATAATGAAGCTGGATGCTGGATCCGTCATCCCGGACCCCGATCCGGGACCGGCATAATGGCAAAACTTTGGACACTCAGGTATCTAATTAGTGGGCAAATTTTTCTTCAACAAGGGGGTATTATGATAACAGGATGTTTCACAGCACTTATAACGCCATTTAATGATTTTGCCGTTGATTATGAAAATCTCGATAAGCTTGTGGATTTTCAGATAAAAAACGGCATGACGGGAATTCTGGCTGTTGGGACAACAGGCGAAAGCCCTTCTTTAACGTGGGATGAACACAATAAAGTTATAGAGAATATTGCAAAAAAAACAAAAGGTAAATGTGTTTGCATCGCAGGCACTGGAAGTAACAACACCAATGAAACCCTTGGAGCGACTGAGCGTGCTGCCAGTGTTGGCGTTGATGCTGTGTTACTGGTAGATCCATATTATAACGGCCCGAGCTCACTTGAAATACGTAAAGAATATATTGGACCAGTTGCCAGAGCTTTTCCGGATGTTGAGATTATTCCTTATGTAATTCCCGGCAGAACAGGCACACAGCTTTTGCCTGAAGATTTAGCTCTCCTTAACAAGGAGTTTGGAAATGTTAATACAGTTAAAGAGGCAACTGGAAATATAGAAAATATGAGACATACCAGAGCTTGTTGCGGAAATAATTTTACCATTCTATCCGGTGATGATGGAATGACATATGATATAATGGTTGACCCGCAGATAAAAGCAGCCGGGGTTATTTCCGTTGTTTCAAATATTGCCCCAAAAGCTGTTTCTGAAATGGTTAAGTTCCTTGAGCAGGGCAACCAGGCCGAGGCCAGGAGACTGTTGTCAGCACTTGAACCGCTCTTTAAAATAGTTACTGTAAAAACCAGGGAAGTGACGCCTTATGGAGAAGTGGTGTTCAGGGCAAGGAATCCGCTGGGCATAAAAGTCCTTATGGCTATTCTTGGCGTTACTTCCGGAGAATGCAGAAAGCCTTTGGGAAAAATAACAAAAAATGGTCTTGATATTGTTATTGAAGCAGCACGAAAGGTTCAGGCTGATAATCCTGAAATATTCCAGCCGGCAGCGGATTTCTTTGGAGTAGATATTGAGGCTCGTTTAAAAGATCCTTCAAGCTGTGAAGGACTTTTTTATGAAGAATACTAAAAACCTTGTCAAATGGTCGAGCAGTCAACCACTCGACCATTTTCCCACTTGATCACTAAACGAATATCAATCAGATTTCTTCTCTTTTATGCTGAAATCGCCGTCTTTAAACATGAGCCACTTAAGCCACTTGATTCCAAATTCTAATAGAGCGACTTCATCTTTCTTTATTTTTTCAATAGTTTCTTTTTTTATATCATAGCGCTCTAAAAATGAACTTTCAAAAACAAATTCTTTGAACTTGTCAATATTGTAACTTACTAAGAAAAACATTTTCTTGCTTTGTTCGGTGAGCATTACATTTTTTGGGAAGGATCTCTTTCTAACAAGCAGATCTGTCCAGCCGGCATTAATCTCATCATGGATGTCAACACCCTGATTTTTACGCCATTCGCGTACTGTCCATATTTTTTCTTCTTCAAAGCCAAGGCAGTGAGGTTCATGAACAAAAAAATAGAAATCTTTATCATCGGCTCCCTCTTTATGGCTCAACGAAGCAACGCCTAAAGGGTAATAACGACAGGTAGTGGGCCGGTCTTCATAGATTATGCATCCATCATCTCTTACAAAAGGGCATGATTTTTCCTCATCGTCCATCAACTTTAAAGTTACAACAGGCAGATCTGTCTTCTCTAAAAGCTGTGGTTCAGTGTAGATTGCTAAAAATTCTTCTGATGAAAGCTGTAAACGATTTTTTAGCCTGATAATATCATAAGGGGTAAGATTAATGTTAATACCCCTGCAACATTTAGTAAAACATTTTACACCCTTATGGCATTCGAACTTAAATTTGTCGTCAAGGCCAAATCTAACAGGTTCAATACCGGCTGTATCGGGCATATTATTTGATATATTCATATGTTATTTTTCCTTTCACAGGATTTACTCACCGCCTAACGTTGTATAAAAAAGCTTGGCCTTTCCTATCTGAATAAAAAAATGATGTCAATAGATCAGATTTTGTAATACAGGGCAAACGCATTTGGAAATTTTATTCCTTGATTTAAAGCGGAAATATTCTTATATATCAAAAGTTAAAATAAAAACATCGAATCATAAATTAGATTTAACCTTTTATTTATATGAAGAATATATCTATATCTGAATTTAAACTCGGGCGTTTTTTTTTAGGAAAACTTCCTTTTGATAAGGATTTGATAGCCTCTGTTGAGGATTTCTGTAAAGAAGCCTCAATCCAGACGGCCGTTTTTTCAGTTCTTGGTTCTGTTTCATCTGTTACATTAGGATGTTATGACCAAAAACAACAGGTTTATGTAACTTTCAACGAAGAAGCTCCTCTTGAAATCACAGCATGTATCGGTAACGTCTCAATAAAAAATGGTAGTCCATTTGTACATGCGCACATTGTTTTAAGTGATGAGAAAGGTAAAATCATTGGAGGGCATCTTTTTTCAGAAACATTTATTTTTGCGGGCGAAATCAGTCTTCAGGAATTAAAAGGAAAGCCATTTGAAAGAGCTTATGATAATAAAACCGGTCTTATGTTATGGAATTTATAGGACGAAATTTGATCATCCATTTCGCTTAATGATGCGGGTTAAAAACTCTCCGACTATTAGGGCTCGGTAAAAAATAACTTGGCATTTTTGCATCCCGACTTCACCATATCTTTAACCGATCTTCAATCGCAAAAGTCCTCGAAATAGCTCGCTATTCCTGCGGTTTTGCTCAATCAGATCGATTAAATCTACGGCAAATTCGAGCGCAAATTCTACCAAGTTATTTTTGACCGAGCCCTTAGTTAAGGAAAGTTTGTCTGAGGAGGCTTTAGTGCAAATAACTGTTAAAAAATGCGATAAATTAAAGCAGCGGCCAGATGATTCCAGCCTTGGTTTTGGGTCGATATTTACAGACCATATGTTTAATATGGATTACAATCCAGAAGATGGGTGGCATAATCCGCGCATAGAGCCATACTCATCCATCACAATGGATCCGGCGACAATGGTTCTTCATTATGGTCAGTCCATTTTTGAGGGGCTCAAATCTTTCAGGACGGAGTCAGGCATTATTCAGCTTTTTCGACCGACAGATAATTTTACGAGGCTGAATAAATCTGCAAGAGCTCTATGCATCCCTGAGATTGATGAGGACTTTCTCTTTCACGCTTTGAAACAGTTGCTGAATATTGAAAAAGACTGGGTCCCGAGTGCTCCGGAAACTTCCCTTTACATACGACCGGCAATTATTGCCATGGACCCGTTTCTGGGGGTACGTGCTTCTCATACCTATCGTTTGTTTATTATTCTTTCACCAGTTGGTGCATATTATAAAGAAGGCTTTAATCCAATTAAAATCTGGGTAACAAAAAACCATGTTAGGGCAGTACGCGGCGGCGTTGGAAATGTCAAAACAGCCGGAAACTATGCAGCAAGTCTTTATGCCGGCGAAGAAGCCCATAAAAAAGGTTATACACAGGTTTTATGGCTTGACGGAGTTGAACATAAATATGTGGAAGAAGTTGGATCTATGAACATATTTTTTGTCATAGATGACGAGATTATTACTCCAATGTTAACAGGAAGCATACTTCCAGGTATTACCAGAGATTCTGTAATCTCCCTTGCAAAAATGTGGAATTTGAAAGTTGAAGAGAGGAAAATCAGTATAGACGAATTAAATGATGCGCACGAATCAGGCAAGCTTCAAGAGATCTTTGGATCAGGTACTGCTGCCGTTATTTCACCTGTCGGCGAAATAAGATACAGCGAAAAGGTTTTAACCATAAACGACGGTAAAGTTGGTACAATGGCAAACAAGTTTTACAATGCCATCACAGACATACAATATGGCAGGGCGGAAGATCCCTTTGGATGGATTGAGCCGATTTAGATGTTAAGAAAACTGTGAACCGTGAGAGGGTATTTATTTGAAAAATTCGGGCGGACCAAAATATTTGCAGTCATTTATATCAAAAATGAAAAAAGAGGGCATTCAGCCCATAGTTATTGATACATTTGCATATTATTATGAAAAGATTGCTGCAGGTGAAAAAGGATTTATTTATGATAGAGATATAAGGCCAGTTAATCCAGATGAGATTGAAGATGCAATGGATATATCTGAATATGCAGATGCCGGTGAAAAAGCATTAAAACATGTCGTTATGATAATTTTAAACGGCGGTTTGGGCACAACTATGGGCATGACAAAAGCAAAGTCTTTAATACGGGCAAAAGATGACAAGACATTCCTTGAAATAATTTTAGAAAAGGCAGAAAAGTTAAATGTTAAGCTGTGTCTTATGAACAGCTTCAGTACTCATCAGGATACGATTTCTGCGCTATCAAAAATCAGGCCGTCCATAGCGCCAAAGTTATTCCTTCAGCACAGGTTTCCCAAAATCTTACGGTATGACCTTGCTCCTGCTGACTGGCCCAGTAACCGGCGACTTGAGTGGAATCCACCGGGTCATGGAGATGTATATACAGCCTTGTTAACATCAGGAATCCTTCAGCAACTGCTTGATGAAGGGATAATATACGCTTTTATTGCAAATTCTGATAATTTGGGCGCTACTATAGATAAGTCGCTCCTTGGATTTTTTTCCGAGAAAGGCTTTCCTTTTATGATGGAGATCTCGGAAAGGATACCCATTGATTTCAAAGGAGGACATATGGCCAGATATAAGAATGGCCATTTAATTTTACGTGAGGCAGCTCAGTGTCCGCAAATGGAGCGTAAAAAGTGTAGAGATATAAGTAAGTATAGATACTTCAATACAAATAATATTTGGGTAGACTTAAGGTTTTTGAAAAATTTGTTTGATAAACATGAAACAGTTAAACTTCCTATGATCATAAATCCAAAGAATTTGGATCCAAGAGATGAATTAAGCCCGCCTGTTTATCAGATAGAAACCGCAATGGGGTCAGCTATCTCAATTATTGAAGGTGCAACAGCAATTAAAGTTCTCAGGTCTCGTTTTTTTCCTGTTAAAACATGTAATGATCTTATGGCTGTTCGTTCTGACTGCTTTTTATTTTCGGACGATAAAAATTTTATTGTTAACCCGGCAAAAAAACAGGATGGTAGAAATTTTAATATAATAATTGATCTTGATCCGAAATATTACAGTAAAATAGATATGTTTAATAAAAGGTTTGCAAGTGGCATTCCTTCTTTAGTTGATTGTGAATCTTTGACCATAATAGGGGATGTTTTTTTTGAAGCAAATGTAAGAATTAAAGGAAGCGTTATAATAAATAACAGGGGCGGGTCTCAGGCAGTTATAAAGGAAGGTACAGTTATAGAAGGAGACATTAATATTAGTTGATAGATTTCTCATGCGACCTTCGTACAAGGCTCTTTAAACGGCATATGGCTTTGTCTGGGTTTACAGCGAACCTGGACAGGGTTCTACCTTCAAGATATATTTGGCCAAAGGTGAAAGGGGATGCAGAGCCAGAGGTCTGGCGTGCAAGGTCAGGGAGGTACTGGACCAGGAGGATCTTGAGCAATGAGTTCAACAACCAAATTGCTTTTTGTCGATGATGAAGGGCCAATCCGGCGCCTTTTTCGTAGGGTCATGGGGCAGGATGAAAGCGTTCTGCTCGAAACCGCCTCTGACGGCAAGGAAGCATTAAAAAAGCTAAAAACCTTCCATGCGGATATTGTGATCACCGATATGAAAATGCCGAAAATGGGTGGCCTGGCGCTGTTAGAGGAAATCAGAATACGCTATACCGACATTTTCGTAGTGATACTCACGGCCTACGGTTCCATAGAGGATGCAGTGAAGGTCATGAAGGCAGGGGCCTATGACTATATCCTCAAACCTTTTGACTTTGATGTGATCAGGATGGTGATAGAAAAAATCACCGGCCAAAAAAGAATTTTAGAGAAAAACATTTTTTCCGGAAAGGAGCGCAGAAAAGGGTATCGCTTTGAGAATATCATCGGACAGGACCCGAAAATGTTCGAGATCTTCCAGAAGATCATGGATGTTGCTGACACAAACGCAACAGTCTTGATCACTGGAGAAAGCGGAACAGGCAAAGAACTGATTGATGATGCAATCCATTTTAGAAGCCCCAGGAGAAATGCGCCCTTAATCAAGGTGAACTGTGCTGCCCTCACCGAGACACTGATCAACAGCGAACTGTTTGGTCATGAAAAGGGCGCCTTTACCGGTGCTACGGCACAAAAAAGAGGACATTTTGAGCTTGCCGATAGAGGGACAATTTTCTTGGATGAGATCGGTGATATCCCCCTACCGACACAGATCTCACTTTTGCGTGTCCTTGAATCAAAGACCTTTCAGCGCGTGGGTGGCACCATAACACTGAAAGTTGATACCCGCGTTATTTGTGCCACCAATAAAGACCTTTCCGATGCGGTTAAAGAGAAGCTTTTTCGGGAAGACCTGTTTTACCGGATCAATGTGGTTCCAATTCATATGCCACCGCTTCGGGAAAGAAAATCTGATATCCTCCTCTTGGCCAATTACTTTCTGAGGAAATATTGCACTGAAACAAAGAAGAATATCCTTGGTATTTCCAGGGCAGTTACAAACATATTATATCGATATGATTGGCCAGGTAATGTCAGAGAGCTGACAAATATTATTGAGAATGCCGTAATTTTTTGCAAAGGAAGAGAACTTATACCGGCCAACCTGCCTGAAGAATTGAGGAAAACCACTCAAAAAAAGGGCTTTACTCTCGTACTCTCTTCCAGATCACTCCCTGTTGCGGAAGCAACTATGATACATAAGGTACTGGAGGAAACAAACTGGAATCTGAAGCAGGCAGCTAAGGACCTGGATGTTGCACGTGGCACTCTTTACAGCAAGATGAAGAAATACGGGATAGAAAAGCCCCAATAACCCGTTCCTCTCCCAACGGCATCGCCTCCTCATCAAAAACGCAAATGCATCCACAAACCACACAAACAAATTTGGCACATAAATTGCTTTTATTAAAATTTACTAAGCAAGACAAGAGGCATTCTACGGCAGTACCCTGTATTCTGAACCACAGATCGATAAGGTGGGTGGTATTTCCCTTAATCTATTGGCTGAAAGGAGCACTTATTATGTCCGATCACTCTGGAACAAAGGCAACAAAAGAAGAGATCACCCTTGAGCTGAAAGACCATTCTCTTGCCAATGCAGAGGCGACCTTGATTCAAGAGGTTCTTCAGGAAACAGACTGGAATCTGAAGAAAGCGGCAAGGAGACTCAAAATTGCCCGCGGAACTCTCTACAGCAAGATCAAGAAACACAATATCAGAAGGCCTGCTATGTCCTCCCTCCTCTGAATGAATCGCAAGATAAATTCCTTATCCACAGATTTCGCAGATTTCCGCAGATTATTCAAACATCCATTCATTCATCCCGCGGTATCTACGCTTAGCTCTGCCAATCATCAATTCCTCAGCCCATGTCGGTTATTGAACACCCTTGCATTTCATCTCTTATCATTATAATATCAAGAAGTTATCCAAAATAACTCCATAAAAACAACCCGCGCTGGTGCCGTATTTTGAACACAAACAACCGTAATTTAATAAAGGAATTGGCCGTTTCCGTGGCAAGTGCCGGAGCCGGCATGTAACACCTGGATAATACAGCTAAATTTATCTACATCCGGCTGTGGCACGCCTATTGCTTTATCATGAGGGCAAAGGTCAAGAAAACAGAAATCTCAGCATTTAAACAAATTTAAAATTAAAGAGGTGATACTGGGGAAAAGGGCAACCTAAACACAAACAACAGACGGAATTCAAAAAATTTTTAACCCATTTTTTAACATGAACATGAAGGAGAATCAAAATGAGAAAAAGACTATCAACAATTATGGCAATCCTAGTAGCCCTGAGTATGGTTTTTATCGTAGGGCCGGTAATGGCAGGTGACAGCGATACCCAAACCGTAAACTATGCGGTTACGGCGATCAACGAGATCAATATCGATGATAACTCTGTAACGCTCACAGTAAACTCAGCAACCGCTGGATCACCGCCTGATCAGGCTAGTGATTCGAGCACATACGACATAACAACGAATGTCATAAGCCCTGCCACCAAAAAGATCACCGCGTCAATTGACAGCGACATGCCTTCAGGCCTTACGCTTCAGATCGATGTCACGGCCCCTTCGACAGGAACAGGTGGAGGTGCAAAAACCCTCAGTACGTCGGCACAAGATGTTGTAACAGCCATAAGCGCTGTGAATGAAGTCGATATTTCTATTGGATATACACTCGACGCCACTATCGCCGCCGGTGAGGTTTCAGACAGCAAGACAGTCACCCTTACCATTGCAGACTTTTAATTGGGGTTAAGATTCAGAAAAAAGGCGGGTCTTTTACAGGCCCGCTTTTTAGACATCTCTGGTTTTCTCCTCTGTGCTCACGAAAGGGTAAGTGCCTGAAAAAAATACTTGATTTAGTGCCACAATCAGTTAGAATTAAATATTTACCCTTACCCAAAAAAGAGGAAAAGGAAAACAGATGAAGAGACTGAAATTCCTTTTGCTGGCAGCAGCGCTTGCCCTTGCATTAAACGGGGTGGCCCTGGGAGCGGACGTCAGCACCCATGTCATGACCTTTGATTTTCAGGCCATAAATGAGATTGAAGTAACAGGGTCTCCTAATTTGACCATTGCCTCAGCAGTTGCAGGTGAACAGCCCCAGGAGGTCACAGACAGTTCATCCACATGCGCCATAACCACTAACGGCGCCAATAAAAGGATTACGGCGAGCATTGACACGGCCATGCCGGCATATGTTACGCTCGAGGTAGATGTTGCTGCCCCGTCGGGCAGCGGCACAAGCCAGGGTTACGTGACCCTTACCACCTCAGCGTCCAACGTTGTGACAGGCATAAGCCATGTGGCTGACAGCAGCCCGACAATAACTTACAAGCTGAGCGCCACTGTACAGGCGGGTGTGCTTTCCACCGACACAAGGACCGTTACCTTTACCCTTTCAGATTGAGAGATCCCCGGCCTGCCGGAGAAAGAGCAATAAAATGAGATTTTCAATCAGAATCTTCATCATATTTCTTTTGACTACTCTGTTTTTTGTACCCCAAACGGCCCACGCTGATATATCTATTACAGTGACCGGCAACTGGTCTGAAACAATTGACAAAAACGACTTATTGTCCGGCGCGGGGAGCGACCTGCAAAGCACTTACACCAGCGTTTCCGGGCAGATATCGATCGACATCTCAGGTACAAGCGGGAACTCAGATGCCTGGCGCATTGATATACGGAAGGTGGATGATAACTGGAGCAACAACCTTCATCCATATGTCATGAGAACCTCTGATGGCAAAGGTGGAAGCGTCAGCGGTGGTACTTCTTATCAAGAGGTAACAGATATCAGTACTCCGTTTTTTTCCGGTTCCGGGAAGGTAAAAGGCATAAATGTGCAGTTGAGACTGACCGGGGCCTCTATTCAAATTCCCACATCTTCCTATTCCACCGTGCTCTACTACACAGTCGTTGATATCCAATAAGGGAGGGCTTTTATGAGATCCAAAACAGGAATAATTCTCATGGGCTTGTTTTTTTGTTTGATTATGCCTTGTGTATCCGTAGCCGGGGTTTCTGTTACAAGCGGTCTGACATATGAAAAGGAAATCCAGGCGGGAGAAACCTGCCAGGGAGTCATCCAGCTCAGGAACACGGAAGAAGATCCTCAAGAGGTAAAGATCTACCAGACCGATTACCTTTTTTACTCTGACGGCAGCAATATTTATGGTGAACCCGGGAAGGACCCCCGGTCCAACGCCGACTGGATAACCTTTAGTCCCCATCGTCTTACAATTCCACCCAAAGGCACATCACAAGTCAACTATACCCTTGAAGTCCCCGATGATAAGACCCTAACCGGAACCTACTGGAGCATGATTATGATTGAGGGTATTTCTTCAAGTTCGCCAGAGGCGGCCAGACAGGAGAAAGATAAAATCACATTTGGCATAAGCCAGGTCATCCGTTACGGCGCTCAGATGATAACGCAGATTGGTGATACCGGCACCCGCAAACTTAAATTCTTAAAAACAAGGCTTTTGAAAGAAGATAAAGGAAGGATTTTACAGCTTGATATAGAAAACATAGGGGAAAGATTGCTCAGGCCGGCTTTATGGGCCGAGCTTTATGATCAAAAAGGCAAGTCTATTGGCAAGTTTGAAGGTGGAAAGCTGAGCGTCTATCCCACTACTTCCGTCAGATTCAGAATTGACCTGAGCCAGTTGCCCAAAGGCAAATACAAGGCCCTGGTTGTAGCAGACTGTGGCGGTAACGATCTGTTTGGGGCTACCTATACCCTTAAGTTCGAATAGGTGCCATAATTGAAGAGAAGCCTTTTTATCCTCTTAATTATTTCTGATTTCTTATTTATTGCCGGCACGCTTGAGGCCTGGCAGAGAGGTGTACAGGTCAGGATAAGCGGGCAGGAATTATTTGAAACTGAGCCAAAAAACCTTGTAACCACCACTTTTAAAGTAACCAACACCTCAGATGAAGTGCTGGAATTCATATCACATGTAAAACTCCCTGAGGGATGGAAACTTATCATACTGTCATTCCCTTTCCGCCTTGCTCCAAATGGCACCGAAATAAGGTTGGTCAGCTTTTTTATCCCCCAGACAGCCTTGGCCGGCAAATATGAGATAATCTATCGGGTCAGCTCGGTCAAATATCCCTCCATCAGTGACTTTGCGAGGATCTTTGTGAAGGTTCTCCCTGTCACAAAGCTGCAGGCCGAATTTCTGCAAGCCCCTGAAAGCGTTATCGCCGGGGAGCCTTACAAAGCCATCTTTTCAGTGATTAATGCCAGCAATACAGAAAACAGGGTCGTTATTAAGGTACAAAGCGGTCAGGACCTGCCATACACTGTTGTTCCTGACAAGATAACACTCGCCCCGGGAGAATCAAAGACCGTCAAAGTGACTGTAAAGACCGATGAAAAGCTCAGAAAGGGTTTTAAGCATCACCTCAAGTTGACGGTCCAGTCCGTTGAGGATGAAAAAATGAGAGGCCAGGCAAGGTGTGCTGTAAACATTATCCCTAAGATAACGGGAGAGGTGGATCGTTTTCATAGAATTCCTGCAAAAATAACCTTCAGGTCAGTAGGCCAAAGGAATGAAGAGAAAAAGACCGGGTTTCAGGGTGAATTCTCAGGGAGAGGGAAACTGAGCGAAGAAGGGGAAGATGAGATTACGTTCCTGTTCCGGGGGCCTGACACCCTTGAAGATAGTTCAATGTTTGGACAGCGCGACAGGTATTTTGCCGGATACCAAAGAGAGGATGCTGACGTTCTTCTGGGCGATAATTATTACTCTCTTTCACGCCTCACCGAGCAGAGTCTTGACGGCAGGGGAGCTGGGGCTGGGCTGGTCTTAGGCGGTTTTGGATTTAGGGGCTATCATATGAAAACAAGGTGGCTTGATCCAAAAGAGAAAGAGACAGCCCTTCATTTTGATTGTCTGTTTCGCAACAGGTACAGGATTGGTCTCAATCTGTTCAAAAAAAAAAGTGATATAGAAGATGCTCAAATTGCAAGTCTGCAAGGGAAACTTGAGCCTTTTGAAAATACGTACATTGAATTTGAAGCAGCATACGGAAAGGATGGCAACAGAAATGACAACGCATACTGGCTCAACCTTTACGGCTCTCCTGAGTGGGGCGGATCTTATCGTTTGGAATACATCTACGCAGAACCCGATTTTCCAGGCTATTATCAGGACAAGGAGTATATCTCAGGCAATTTCTTTTTTCCCATAAGAAAGCATTTCACCCTGAATACCACCATCCGCCAGGAGAAGAATAATCTTGATATGGATCCTTCGATTGAATCGGCCGCGATAGAAAGGTTTGGTTTGTTAGGACTGAACTACATATTTAAGACAGGAACAACCATTTCAATTGAGTCACGATATCGTACTCGTGAAGACCGTTTCCCGGAGCCGGATTTTGATTACAGGGAGCTGACTTTCAGGGGCCGGGTAGGACAGAGCTTCAAAAAGCTCTTTTTTAATGCCTCTGCCGAATTGGGAAAGACAAAGGACAGGCTGAAGGACCAAACAGTTGATGTGGGAATATATGAAGGCACTGCCTATTTTATGCCGACTCGCAATCAAACTTATGGGGGTTATGTGCGCTACAGCAGGCGTGGGAATCCCGAGGACGAAGACAGGGTCACCATAAACACAGGCCTGACCGGCTCTTTCAAGATAGGTAAAACGGCAAGCGTCAATCTCAAACTTGAAAAATATGATTGCATAGGAACTGATTCCAGAGACCGGCATAACCTTGATTTGGCTTTGAGTTATCTATTCTTCAATAAGATCAGGCTCTCTGCTCGCGGTCGTCATACCATGTATAGCAGGAATTCTGATCAGGAGGATGAAACCGCTTTTATTGTTGAGCTTACCGTTCCCTTCGGCCTGCCCGTTGGGAGGAAAAAGAGCATAGGCATGCTTGAGGGGTATGTCCGTGATCAAGAGACCGGTCAACCGATTCAAAATGCCATCCTCCGTCTGAGTGGCGCCACAGCGGTAACGGATAGCGACGGCGAATTTACCTTCCCTGCCCTGAAACCAGGGGCCTTCTACCTGAACATCGACAGCGCAAGCATCGGCCTTGAGCGGATTTCCGTGGAAAAAACCCCTCTTAAGGTGGATATTGAGGGCGGAAAAGAGACCTCAATTGAAATAGGGATAACAGAAAGCGCCGATCTTACGGGCAAGGTCATGGTCTATGGATTTGCAAAAGAAGATTATCTGCAAAAAGAATACACAGTTCATAAGGGTAAGGACAGAGCTGTCCCCAAAAATACTGAAACGGACCTTGTTGAAGAGTATGGCCTGGCGAATGTCCTTTTGGAGTTCAAAAGCGAGTTAGAGATATGGCGCATGCTTACGGACAGGAAAGGTCGGTTTAGTTTTGACGACGTGCGACCTGGGCAATGGACTCTTGCCGTGTATGCTGACAATTTGCCTGAATATCACTACCTTGAAAAAGATACCTTTGAAATCGAGCTGGCACCCGGTGATAAAAAGGAAATGCTGATAAGGGTCTTACCGAGGAAGCGTACTATCCAGGTTATTGAGGAGGGTGGAACTTTGATTGAGGAAGAGGAGAAGTAATACGGGATTTATTATTGTCGGTTGAAAACCATAAAAACAGGTAGATGTTTAAGGTTATTCAAAGAGAAATGGTTTGAGTTTGAATAGTTGATTAACACAACAAAGGGGGCGTTATGTTGCAAGTTTAGTTATTAAGAACCGGTTCTCTTAAAGAGTTAAAAATTTTCTTGACAAACTTATCTTTAATAAATAGTATAATTGTCTTCATTTGGCGGGGGTAGGTTTCAGTCAACATTAAATGTAATAGTTTTATAATTGGCTATTACTGTAACCATGGAGGATTGGATTGAGCTGATGTAAATTCTGTTTTCTAATTCTGAAATCGTAGTTAATAATATAGCAGATCCCCATATGGTATAATTCCAAATGCGGGATTTTTTATTTTCAGTTTTTGTAATATTGTATATATTTTTAGGATAAAAACATTATGGAAAAGACTTCTGAAAAAGTTAGAAACATAGGCATAAGCGCACACATTGATTCAGGAAAGACCACGCTTACCGAAAGGATTCTTTTTTACACCAAACGCATACATGCAATACATGACGTGAAAGGAAAAGATGGTGTCGGCGCAACAATGGATTCCATGGAGCTTGAAAAGGAGCGCGGTATAACCATAGCTTCAGCGGCAACATATTGTGAATGGCAGGACCATGAGATCAATATCATTGATACCCCGGGGCATGTTGATTTTACAATAGAGGTAGAAAGAGCCTTAAAGGTCCTTGACGGTGCAATACTTGTTCTGTGCTCTGTGGGCGGTGTTCAGTCACAGTCCATTACTGTTGATCAGCAGATGAAGCGGTACAAAGTGCCTTGTCTGGCCTTTATCAATAAATGTGACAGAAGCGGAGCCAATCCTTCCCGTGTAATCGAACAGTTGAAGACCAAGCTTGGGCACAATGCGGTTGCCATGCAGATTCCAATAGGGCTTGAAGCGGATTTTGAAGGTGTGGTTGACCTGGTTTCTATGAAGGCTGTTTATTTTGATGGTATAAATGGAGAAAATATTCGTGTTGAAGATATTCCTGAAAGCCTTTTATCAGAAGCCGTTGGAAAGCGTGAAGAACTGATTGATGTTGCTTCTATGTTTTCAGACGAACTCATGGAGGCTGCTCTTGAGGATAATGTTACGGATGAACTTCTTATTTCTGCTGTGCGAAGAGGTACAATTGCCCGCGAAATAACTCCAGTTTTTATAGGATCAGCCTATAAAAACAAGGGGGTTCAGCCGATTCTTGATGCAGTAACAAATCTTTTGCCCTGTCCATCAGAGATAGAAAATCTTGCCCTTGATCTGAGTAATAATGAGGCTGAAGTAATTCTTTCCAATGATCCACAAAAACCGCTTGTTGCTTATGCTTTCAAGATAGAAGAAGGACAGTACGGGCAGCTTACCTATGTGCGTGTTTATCAGGGAACACTTGCAAAGGGAGATACAATTTTTAATATCAGGACCGGAAAAAAGCTAAAAGTCGGCAGAGTTGCTCGCATGCATGCAAACCAGATGGAAGATATTGGGAAAATCTCGGCAGGATATATAGGGGCTCTTTTTGGTATTGATTGTGCTTCAGGCGATACTTTTGTGCATAGGGACGTTAATCTTACCATGACATCCATGTATATACCGGAACCTGTTATTTCACTCGCCATTATTCCTAAACATAGCGCGGCTGAAGTCAATATGTCCAAAGCCCTGAACCGTTTTTCAAAGGAAGATCCAACCTTTAGAACATTTGTAAGTGAGGAGACAGGCGATACAATTATTTCAGGAATGGGAGAGCTGCACCTTGAAGTATATGTAGAAAGGATGCGTCGCGAGTACAACGCAGAAGTTACAACCGGTACTCCTACCGTATCTTATAGAGAAACTATTACGAGACTGGCTGAATTCAACTATACACATAAAAAACAGACAGGTGGCGCCGGGCAGTTTGGCCGTGTAGCTGGTTATATGGAGCCGGTTATTGAAGAAGAATTTGTATTTGAAAACAAAATTACTGGTGGAGCAATTCCAACACAGTTTATTCCTGCATGTGAAAAGGGATTCAGAAAATGTCTTGGAAAAGGGCCTAAAATGGAATTCCCGGTTACCGGTTTAAAAATTGTTATCAATGACGGACAATCTCATTCCGTTGATTCGTCAGAGATGGCATTCCAGGCTGCTGCCCGTGGAGCTTTTCTGGAAGGTTATGCAAAAGCCAAACCGGTTATTCATGAGCCTATAATGAAAGTCGTGGTTGAGACACCTACTGAATATCAGGGCGCTGTTATGGGTTCTCTTAACCAGAGGCGGGGAATAATTCTTGCTTCTCAGGATGAAGGTTACATATGTGTTATCGAAGCTCAGATTCCTCTTGCTGAGATGTTTGGTTATTCCACTGTATTAAGATCGTTAACTCAAGGTAAGGCTCAGTTTACCATGGAATTTTACATATATAAACAGGTTCCCAATTCGGTTGCTGAAGAGCTGGCAAAGAAGGCGGCAGAAAAAAAGAAGAAGAATGTTGCATAGCATTATAATTATGATGATGATGATGCCGGGATGAAAACAGCGACAAACAGCCAGATCATTTACTTTGAACCAAATTGAGCGATTTTTTACTCGACCTGTACCAATCTCTTGCGCATCAAGGGTTTGCGAAAAGTCTCAACATATCCATTGGTATGCCTATGTTTTTCGCAAACCTTGCTGCATCAAGATCTTAGCACATTTCTTCGCAAAAAATTGCTCAACTTAGTTAAAGAAAGGAGTTTCAATATGTTAAAAAAGGAGCTAATCTTCCGTAATCCTCTGAGGCTTACGGGCCATGAAGCAGAGGATATTCTTCATTCAGGAGGGTTTGGTGCTGTGCTGGCGCGAGCTGGTTTAGGCAAAACAGCAATTCTTGTGCAGTTAGCGTTGGACAGTCTTCTGAGAAGCAGAAATGTTCTTCATATAAGTTTGGATGATTCAGTAAAAAAAGTGTGTTTGTGGTATGAAGAAGTGTTTCGAAATATTGCGGATCAATATAATATTCGTCAGATAGAAGAGTTATGGGAAGCTGCAGTATCTCACCGGCTTATAATGACATTTAAGGTAGATGGTTTTAGCGTACCAAAACTTGAGGAAAGACTGACCGATCTGATAGAACAGAAAATTTTTTTACCGCAGGTAATTCTTATTGATGGCCTTCCATTTGATAAAGGCATAAGAGAATCTTTAACAGAATTAAAAAAACTTGCTGAAAACAGTTCTATGCATGTCTGGTTTACAGTAAGAACGCACCGCCATGACGAACCGGGTCTGGATGGTATGCCGGCTTCTCTTTTGCATCTATCTGATCTTTTTGATATTATTATTCAGCTTCAACCCGAAGGAAAAGAAATTCATGTTAAAGCGCTAAAAGGAGGACTTGAAGCTTGTGATTATCCTGAATTGCTTCTTGACCCTTCTACTATGTTAGTGAGGCAGTAAGTAAAAGGATAGCTTTGTCAAATCCAGGTTATCATCACTGTTCCAATTACTATTAAAATTATTCCAAATAGCCTGTAAGTTTGATCCGAAGCTGTATTTAAATACCAGTTCCTGATATTATCAAAAGATTTTTTGGGGTTAAAAATAACAAAGAATCCCTTGCAGATAGCAATAATCCCAAGAAATACTATGAACCAGAAGCCTTGCGCCTGAAATGCGGAAATAATGAGCAGAAGACCTATTATAATTGCTGAAGCTGCAATAATTTTTTCATAACTTTTAGTCAGCACATTGTTAAGCAGCTCTCTGCATTGTATGGTATAAAGAATAAGACATGAACCTGACGCAATCCAACTAAAACTGATAAGATAGAGAAACCATTTCATTGCCGATGCACTCCTTTCACGGTTAACAGTTTACAGTTAACGGTTGCTCAAAATATAATTCTGTGTTATAATAAATATTTATCCGAAATGTATTTTTTTAATGCTGGCAATAGTTTCAGCTTATTTACCGATGTGAAGATTTGTGATAAAGCTATTAGCCATTAGCTGTTAGCTCTTAGCTGAATGTGTTATCTCTTTGATTTTTTAAGCTAAAGACTAATTGCTAAAAGCTAACTGCTAAAAATCTTCGATTTGAGAATAGCATCCAACTGACTATAATTTCAGGTGTTTTGAGTTTTCGTCCAGACACTAATTATAATTTTTTATTCAGCCTTTCAAGATGTTCCCTCGCAGAAGTCATACCAGGATCCAAAGCCAGGGCTTTTTCATACATCCCAATTGCCATGTTAAGATCTCCTTTTTCGCGGTAATTTGATCCAAGGCTGGCATAATCAATAGCGGAAAAAGGATCGATTTCAACAGCCATTTTAAGGTTTTCAATAGACTTGTCATAGTCTTTAATCATGAAATATGAAAAGCCGAGAGCATTATAAATTTCTTTCACATCGCCTGCCGTTTCCTTAGCCTTTTCCAATTCGCCCACGGCCTGCTCATACTTACCGAGGTTGTTGAAGCATGTTCCTATATAGATCAAAATCCTGATTTGGTCATCATGTTGGGGCTTGGATTGCAAGGCATTTGAAAATTCCTCCAAGGCTGTGGCATAGTCTTGTGTTCCAAAATAACAAAGCCCTTTGTAGAAGTGGAAAAAGTACTGACCCTGATATGCTATCTCAACACTTTTAAACGCTTTAAGAGCCTGATCGTAGTGTCCGATTTTTGTGTATCCAATGCCAAGTCGGAAATAAACAGGATCGGTTTCTTCAATTGGAGAAAGATTCAGGGATTGCTTAAAGTTTTTTACTGCCTGGAAATCGTCTTCTGATTCCTGGCGTAAGATTCCAAAATGATAAAGCAACGCTCCTATCTCCTGGTCAGTTGCAAGCGACTTGGGCGAATCTGCAAAAGAATTAATCACTTGTTCTCTGCATCCAAGGCAGTCTCTTTTAGACTTATCTTGTTGATAATAATCGGCCAAAAGTTCTTCCAGGCTGTGCGTTTCATAAATTTTTGCCAGACTTTCATTTTTGAGGAATGCATCCATACAACTGTAAACATTACAATCTTGAGCTGAGATAATTAGGGAATCCGGGCAAGGCTCTGTCATAGATAAGTCGTTAATTTCTATCTTATCCAATGAATCATCAAGGATATCCTGGCGAAATAGATTGCAAACCACGTCTGTCATTTTTCTGGAATTTCCGATGCCGTAGTAAACCTTGTCCGTCAAAGACAGAAGCTTTTCATCTTGAGCCAGATCTAAAGTGTCCTTGTTCAGGTAAAGGCTGGACAACAAAAAAGAGTTTTTTAGCACATCAAGCAGGTCTATAAGTTGGATGGGCTTGACCTGGTCATCAGGAACAAGAACAGGCAGCAATATAAGTCTTGGCAATTCCTGGTGCCTGTAACCTTCCTGGTCAAATTTGTCAGTCGACTGTTTCAGGTATTTGTAACATAGCCGTATGTCATCCATGGCCGATGGGGGGGCAGGATGGACAATATGAACATAAAGCCTGGCAAAGAGGTGCTCGCTGAGAAACTCGTTGATGTTTTTCTGGATACGTTCCACCTGGGGCATGCTGTCAGAAAGATTTTCCGAAACAAGATAAATATTTGATGTCAGGTTAACATGTGAATACAGGAACGATAACGTCTGCAAAACCCATTCAAGATTTCCTTGATCCTGTTCGCCAAGTATCACATATATTTTCTTAAAGGCAGGCTTGATCATTGTTTTGTTGTTCCGTTCACGACACAATTCGTTTCCCACCATCCAGGGAATTGGCTTGCCACATTTGTTGAATTTTGTGTAACTCACTGCGGCCCATGTAATCGGTTTCGTACTGAGACCCAATAGACAGATAGGCTGGACGGTTGTTGTTCAACGGACGAATATTATACTCCTCGTAATGTTGAGCCATATGTGTACCAAAATAGATTTGCAATTGCTGGGAGTTTGTATTGCCCATTATCTTGACCTTGTTTTTCTTCACAAACTCCAGGGTTTTCACCGCATCCTCAAAGGTCTCATAAGGAAGGCCGTATATGGTAAAAAGTTCAACTTCTATGCCCTGGTTTTGTGCAAGCCTAATTGCATCCGCTACCTTTTCAGTAGTTATATGCTTACCAAGCCTTGACAGGACACGTTCTGAAGCCGATTCAAGTCCAAAGGCAATGGTACTTACACCCGCCCTTTTCATTTTTTTCAGCAACTCCGGAGTTACAAGGTCCGCACGAGTCTGCAACCACATTTCAGTCTCAAGACCTTCTTTTAAGATTCTATCAAGAATTTCTATAAGCCGTGACGGCTTATAAGAAATATTTGGATCAGCAAACCAAAATCTCTTTACACCTTTTTTTCTTATCCATCTAATTTCTTCAACAACCCTTTCAACGGAATGAAAGCTTATTTTGTGCTTGAAGGCATTTGGGGTGTAACAGTATATGCAGTGGTGCGGACATCCGCGAGAAGTCAGCATAATTGCCTCCCTCATGCGTGAGTAATCAAAAACGTCATTCAGATAGGCTGAGGGATAACGATCTAAATCTGTGTAGCCTTCAAGTTCCGGTGTATCAAAAACAGCATTATTGTCATCTTTGTAACTAAGGCCGGAAAGATCCAAAAAGGGCGTTCCATTTTCAATAGCTCGCGCAATTCCCAGCAACGTAAGCTCGCCCGGAGATCGACATATGTAATCCACATTTGCTAACTCTGCGAAAGCAGCAGAAGGCATGAAGGTAGCCTGAGGACCGCCAATAGCTATCTTAATGTTATTATCAATCGATTTTATGAATTTGGCAAGTCCTATCATATATAGCATAATTCTCTGATAGGCAGAAAACCCAACCAGAGAAGGTTTAAAGGTGCTGATAAGCTCGTGAAAAGCAGAACGTGATAATGAAGTGTTCTGTCCAATAGACAATATTTTTACACAAAAGCCTTTGGATTTGAGGAAGGCCGCAATATATCCCAGTGAGATAGGTGTTGTTTCCTGTACAAAAGGGTTTATTTCAATCAGCAGAACGTTCATAGAGAAAAGTTTTATAGGAAACAGACATGTTAATGTCAAGGTAAAATAACGGTCTGCAATTCCGATATAAGGATTAAAAAAGAAATTCCTATACTTTAAATTAGATCTTGCGTGCAATTATATAAATGACATAAAATATGAAATCAATTCCATTATAAACATAAAAGGAACGGAAAAAAGGCGAGTAAAGCTATGGAAAAAATCTTCATTGCCGATGCCATGCTTGGAAGACTCGCAAAATGGATGAGAATAATAGGATGTGATGTTGAATATTTCTCAGAAATATCGGATAATGAAATTTCAGAAAGAGCTTTTCATAGTGGGCGTATAATTCTGACCAGAGATACAATGTTGATCAGGAGAAAAATAAACAGAAAAAACAGTTTTTTTGTTAAATATGACCATTATCAGGATCAGCTAAAACAGGTTGTAAAAGCTTTTTCAATCGATCCAATGGAAAATCTCTTTACTCGATGCCTTTTATGCAATAAAAAGCTGCTAACTATCGATAAGATTTCTGTTGCAGACAGTGTGCCGGAATATGTTTATTATACCAAGGATAACTTTAAAACCTGTCCCTCCTGCAACAGACTTTACTGGAAGGCTACGCATAAGAATAATGTGGTCAAACAATTAAAAAAAATACTGGAGTTGAAATAGTTTTGTCTGAGAAAAATATTATAATTCATAAAGCAGAAGTCAGTACAAAAGGGGAAAAGTACAGCGGAATTGTTTCATTGATTCTTGTACAAAAAGAAGATGGCTGGACATATGAGGTTGAAGATATGACCCACGAAAATTTACCCTTAACCTGGAGAACCAAATCACCGGAAAAAGCTTCTATAAAACTTAGGGGCATTTACAGAGACAAAGTCTGGGATTTTAAGATAGTAGAATAATTGACGGATTTCCTTGCCATATTATTTTTGACCGAGCCCTAAGATCGTGTTTATGTCGTTTTCGGAAAGTTCCCGAAGATTGGAATTGGGAACTGCATATAACGCCCTTTCGCTCTGATATCAGGAGTGCCTAATGCGCTAATCAAGATGACCCTTATGTTTCTTTGTGTAAATTCGTGTTCATTCGTGGCTGAACTATTACCTTATGAGTTTAGCCAAAACCGCCAGGGAGATTGCCGGTCCTTTAATTTCGCATAATTGATTCCAATGCGTGGTCCCCGGCAGATTGATTCGTCAGGATAAGTCTGGTAAGCTTCAAACCATAACTTTTCGCCACGAGTTACATCCCAGCCATTCAGAGTTTTGTCGATTGCCATGGCCCGGCAAAGTTTGGCTGGTCCATTGGTCATATCTTTGCCATTTTTCATTCTCAGACGTTCCATCTGATCTTGCCCATCTATCGGTTTGATTGCTCTTAAAAGAACAGCACAGGGGCTATCTATGCTTTCGGTAACGATGTTCAACATATAATGCATGCCGTAAACAAAATATACATAAGCTATTCCGGCTGGTCCAAACATCACGATGTTGCGGGAAGTTTTACCTTTGGAAGCGTGACAAGCGCTGTCTTCCTGGCCTATATAAGCTTCAACCTCAACTATCATCCCACTTAAGATCACATTATTAAATTTTCGCACCAGTTTTTGGCCTATTAATTCTCGGGCCACGGTGAGTGTGTCTCGATCAAAAAAACTTTGCTTTAATACCGGCATTTACTGACTTTCTATAATCTAATAACTTAAATGTTGCTCGAAATTTGACAGTATACTTGTAAAGGCTTATAAAACATAGGATTATAAGAAAATTAGGTTGTTAGAACCTGAAGATAGTGGTTTTGTTAAAATAAAAACTATCGACCCCTTATTATATAAGGATTTATACAATCTGTATAATATTGAAAATGGTACAGATTTTCAATATTTGATGTTTTGAAAAACCCTTTAATTACAAGGTCTTAAAATATACTAATTATATAACTCCAGTAAATTGAGGTTCTTACATAGTTTTTTCTGTTTGAATCCTTAATCCATAAGGCTTTAAGTAAAATTAATAAAATTTCGGGCAACATTTAAGAATAACATTCGGTGGTTATATAGATTTTCAGATAATTATCTGAAAAGCCAATTTAAAAAAGTTAATTCACAATTCAAGCTTATGACCCTATGGCTCCTGCGAAAGCGGTTTTCAATGCATCAAACCCACCTTGAAAAACACCATCCCCGATCGTCTTTACGAGGCCATCCTCTTCTTCTATACGGCAGTTGAATTCTGCTGCCCACTCGGCATAAGTTTGATTGCCGTCGGTGACTGGCGTCAGCCGGAGTGTTGCTACATAGTTTTCTAACGGTAACGGTGATTCAAGAATTGTGTAAGTGCAAAAGTGTTTAGCGTCGCTAAGAGCTAACAAGCGTTCCCTGATATTTCCACCATGCTTAGGGTTGAAGTTTCTGATGCTGCCAACTTTATCACCTGGCTCGTCATTTTCAATGTAGCTATCTGCAAAAGCAGGGTGCCAATCGGGCAAAGCATTAAAGTCTCGTATTCTTGCCCACACTTCATCTATGGGCGCATTAATAACAGAACTCCTAAAGATTTTAGCCATAGCATCCCTCCTTCCGTGTTATTTAAAAGAATTATAACGCGTAGGTTGGGTTGTGCTTGCGAAACCCAACAAAGTATGATTGTTGCACCGATATTATTCTCTCAATCATTTTACGATTTAATGCAATTGTTGATGTTGGGTTTCGTTCCTCAACCCAACCTACACGACTAATGTCACAAATCGTACGGACATCCCCGACCTTACTCAATAATTAATATTTAAGATGTTACCCTGGAGCCCTCCAATATTATTGAGGGGGAGGCACAGTGATTAGATACTCAGAGAAGGAACCGCCAGACTCTACGGTTCCAGCTCCGCATTCAATGGTAGAACCATCAGGCTGATATCCCATGAAGTCAACGAATCCGATATTCCCTAACAAGAGATGTTCAGCTCTCCTATCAAAGACGTTCTCCATTGCTGGTTCTACGTGAATGTTCTTTCCATCTGTTGTTGAAATGTCAACCGAAGTTGTCTCTTATACTTAAATGTTGCTCGAAATTTGACAGTATACTTGTAAAGGCTTATAAAACATAGGATTATAAGAAAATTAGGTTGTTAGAACCTGAAGATAGTGGTTTTGTTAAAATAAAAACTATCAACCCCTTATTATATAAGGATTTATACAATCTGTATAATATTGAAAATGGTACAGATTTTCAATATTTAATGTTTTGAAAAACCCTTTAATTACAAGGCCTTAAAATATACTAATTATATAACTCCAGTAACTTGAGGTTCTTACATGGTTTTTTCTGTTTGAATCCTTAATCCATAAGGCTTTAAGTAAAATTAATAAAATTTCGGGCAACATTTAAGTTATACGATGTGTCTTCTATCCAATCTTCCCAATTAGTCTCCACGATTTGTACATCGTCACCAAAATATTCGGCCATTATTCTACCAGTGCGCTTGTCCAATATGGTTAGTTTCTTAAACGAGTATCGGTCATAACCATCTTCAAGACTTCTGATAGCATACAAAATAGCCTGATAGCTCTCAGTCGTCACTTCAAGCCAATTCCAACCGTGAAACTCCCGTGTCCAAATCTCATTTAGGCTTCGTGACATCATATGATCAAAATACCCTTCTGATTTGCTCGGTATAATCCGGTACTTTTTGCCTTCTAAGGATATGGTGCCGGATAGAGATCCATAGGCACGTTCATAGGTATTGAATGGGAGAGGATAATCAGCCTGATCTATAGTCTTAATCATCCTTGGCCGGAAGCATATCTCCATGGCCAGGCCACTATTGTGAGGAATGTACGTTAACTTATATCCATTAAGTCCTGAGCCATGCATTCTTACCTTATCATTGTCAAAGTAGTATTTGAAGTCTACGTAAGGTGTTCGTAGCCCCACGTAGTCCTCAATTGTACTTCGTGGAACGTAAGTCTCTGTATAAGAAATAATCGGAGGAATATCATCCTGGGAATAAAGCCCGTAGAAGTGCAAAAGATTGGAAAACTCAACCGGCGAATCGGAAAACTCGACCGGCAAGGCAAGCCCTTCGACCGATTCTATATGTCCCACAACCACGAAAAAACCAAGATCTTTTTGCTCACCGTTCATTGAAACCAACCTTACCTTACCGTTAAGATACCACCACTCGGCCAACCACTTAGCATTGAAATCAGTGTCGAGACGAGCACCCTCAGTAATATCTGCCATTCTGGTCCACATCGATTTAGGCAGGTGCTTATTTGCCAATCCGTTGATTTCTATTGCATTGGACAAATCTAACTTAGGCACTATTTTACTAGTATTTTGTTGGAAAGCCATGGCCGTAACCGTGCTTGTCAATAACGCAATCGATAACAAAATAGCTACTTTCAAGAAATTATGTTTCATTTTCTTTTCCCCCACTTCATTATGAGTTAGAGATATAAAATCGCGCATACATGCTTTTCATTACGATTAAGAATAAACTGTCAGGCATCCTCATAGTCTCCTATCCTGCAAAAGCGGTTTTCAATGCATCAAACCCGCCCTGAAAAACACCATCCCCGATCGTCTTCACGAGGTCATCCTCTTCTTCTAGACGGCAGTTGAACTCTGCTGTCCACTCGGCATAAGTTCGATTGCCATCGGTAATTGGCGTCAGCCGCAGTGTTGCTACATAGTTGTCTAACGGTAACGGTGATTCAAGAATTGTGTGAGTACAAAAGGTGTTTAACGTCACTAAGAGCTAACAACCGTTCCCTGATATTTCCACCATCCTTAAGGTTGAAGTTTCTGATGCTGCCAACTTTATCACCTGGCTCGTCATTTTCAATGCGGCTATCTGTAAAAGCAGGATGCCAATCAGGCAAGGCATTAAAGTCTCGTATTTTTGCCCACACTTCATCAATGAGCGCATTAATAACAGAACTCCTAAAGATTTTAGCCATAGCATCCCTCCTTCCGTGTTATTTAAAAGGGTTATAGCTCGTAGGTTGGGTTAAGCTTGCGAAACCCAAAAAATATGGTTGTTGCACCGATATTATTCTCTCAATCATTTTACGATTTCTCACAATTGTTGATGTTGGGTTTCGTTCCTCAACCCAACCTACCCGGCTACCCGGCTTTTTCGTAAGGCCTATAGGTGTGATTCGCCCTCTGAATCATTCGCATCCCAGGAGCGTCATCAGATTCTGAATCTTTTCCGCCAGATCTTCAGCAGCATCTCCTGTGACGAAATCAGGAGGGCTGGCAGGTGGCCAGAGGCCATCGGTTTTTTCAAGGGCATCAAGTAGCTGTTCGCATGCCTCAGCAATATCATCATCCTCGATGAGATCGCCTGCCCTCACAATCATCTTTCTCACGGCATCTAACCGCTTCTCGGCCGACTTGCCCGAGCCATCTCCGACCAAATCTCCGTCATTAACGGACGTATCAAAGAAATCCAGTACGTGAGCCTGGTAGACATCAGGTTGAGGTGCCCATGCTGTCTTGACTATGTACGACGGTGAGGATGGGTTTTGAAAGTGTATCCAGCCGATGTTCTCTCCCCAGGCCCAGCCATCAAAATTGCCCTGGACATCTATTGTTACCCCCCCGGTCGTCGGGGCAAAGTTGATCCAGCCCACATTCTCGCCCCAGGCATAGCCGGAGAGATTACCGGCGCCGTCGTTCACCACGCCGCCTTTTGTGGGACTCAAGTTTATCCAGCCGATGTTCTCTCCCCAGGCGTAGCCTGTCACCGCTGAATCGGTCATGGTCACGCCGGGGCCGAAAGAGGGTTTAAAGTTTATCCAGCCCACATTCTCTGCGTATGCGTATTGGGAGCCGTCATTATTGGGATCGATGTTCCCGGGATAAGCTATCGTGAAGGCGTGAGTGACAGAATTACTATTCCCTGCTAAATCGGTGGCTGATACCATAAATGTATAAGACCCTTCCGCGGACGTATCGATGGGATCACCTTCAGAAACAGGAGCCGTGCTGAAGAGGACGCCTGAACCACTATCTGTCACGGTATAGTCAGCGAGTAAATCTTGGTTGATAAAATAGGTCGCCCCGTCAGAAGGACTTGCAATGGTAATGGCCGGCGGGGTCTTATCAATGCGGATGGTCACCTCAGTTGAGGACTCAATGTTTCCTTCCTGGTCCACGGACCAATAGGTCAAGGTGTATTCGCCCTCTGTTGTGATGCTCAGCGTGGCGGTTGAGCCAGGTGTAACCACCTCACTTCCACCATCGAGTATATAGTGGACCTCGGTTGCCCCGTAACCGCAATCGGTGGCAGAAAGCGTAATGCTGACATCGCTGTTATACCATTCAAGCAAAGGAGAATCGGGCTCCGTGACCGGCGCAATCGTATCAATCGGAGACACCCATAATGTCCTTACATAAAATGGATTGTCAACGCCCGAGCGGAAGCTGATCCACCCGATGTTTTCTCCCCATGCCGTTCCGTTAAAATCGCCGCACGCGTCAATGTACACACCGCCACCAGCCGGTGCAAAG